>NZ_JADZGH010000170.1:23150-26923 GCF_015865005.1 Rhodococcus sp. CX | reverse complement strand
CTGGTGCGGGAGGGGCGGGCACGGACCGTCGATCGGCACCTGGCCCGGCTGGCGGCGTCCGCCGAGGCGGCGGGCCTGCCCGAACCGGATCGCGACGACTGGCGGCCGGCGATCGACCTGGCCGTCGAACAGTGGGGCAAGGACCGTGAGGGCGCGCTGCGGCTGGTGTACACCCGGGGCCGCGAGACCGGCGGTGGTCCGACCGCCTTCCTGCTGGTCACCCCGGTCGCGGAGCGGATCGAGGCGGCGCGGCGCGACGGCGTGTCGGTGGTGTCCCTCGAACGGGGATTCTCGGTGGATCTGGCGTCGCGGGCACCGTGGCAGCTCCTCGGCGCGAAGACGCTGTCGTATGCGACGAACATGGCGGCGCTGCGGCACGCCGAGTCCCTGGGCGTGGACGACGTAATCTTCGTCAGCAGCGAGGGATGCGTGCTCGAGGGTCCGCGTTCGACCGTCGTGATCGCCCGCGGCCGGACGTTGCTGACCCCGCCCCCGGCGCAGGGGATCCTGCCGGGAACCACGCAGCAGGCGCTGTTCGAGGTCGCGGAACAACGCGATTTCTCCGTCCGGTACGAAACCCTGCGCCCGGCCGACCTCATCGTCGCCGACGGGGTGTGGCTGGTGTCGAGTGTGGCGCTCGCGGCGCGTGTCCACACCCTCGACGGGCATCCTCTCGAGCGGCGGGCTCTGGACCGCGAGGTCGAGGAACTGGTCGATCTGGCGGTCGACACGATCGACTAGAGACCGCGGGCGGCAGGCTCCGGGTGAGCCGGGGGCCTCATTCGGGACGACTGTGTTTGTGGACACCGTGTCCGTATCCGGGGCAAATAGCTACTACAGTTCGTAGTAACACCGGATCGTCCTCGCGCGCGTCGCGGGGCCGATACGTTGTGCACTGAATTCGGGTGTGTCTGCCCACAGCCCGGATTCGGCGATTGTTCCTGGGCGTCACCACGGAGTTGCCATGGATGTGTTGGACCTGTCCCGGTGGCAGTTCGGCATCACCACCGTCTATCACTTCATCCTCGTCCCGCTGACCATCGGCCTCGCGCCGATGATCGCGATCATGCAGACGATGTGGGTGGTCACGAAGAAGGACCACTGGTATCGGCTGACCAAGTTCTTCGGCAAGCTGTTCCTCATCAACTTCGCACTCGGTGTCGCCACCGGCATCGTCCAGGAGTTCCAGTTCGGCATGAACTGGAGCGAGTACTCCCGGTTCGTCGGTGACGTCTTCGGTGCGCCGCTGGCCCTCGAAGGCCTCGTCGCGTTCTTCCTCGAGTCCACGTTCCTCGGCCTGTGGATCTTCGGGTGGACCCGGCTGCCGAAACTGCTTCACCTCGCGACGATCTGGCTGGTCGCGATCGGCGTGAACGCGTCGGCGTTCTTCATCATCTCCGCGAACTCGTTCATGCAGCACCCCGTCGGCGCGATCTACAACCCGGAGACCGGGCGCGCCGAACTCACCAGCATCTGGACGCTCCTGACCAACAACACGGCCCTGGCCGCGTTCCCGCACGCCGTCGCCGGCGCCTTCCTCACCGCGGGCACCTTCGTCGCGGGCATCGCCGGTTGGTGGATGGTCCGGAACATGAGGCGCGCCAAGGACTCCGACGACGCCGTCGAGGCGGACCGGCTCGAGGGCGACGCGCGGGGCATCTTCCGTCCGGCCGCGCGGCTCGGCATGCTCGTGATGATGATCTCCGGCGTCGCCGTGATCCTCACCGGCGACGTCCAGGCCAAGCTGATGTTCGAGCAGCAGCCGATGAAGATGGCCTCCGCGGAATCGTTGTGCCACACCGAGGTCGACCCGAACTTCTCTGTTCTGACCATCGGCACGCACAACGACTGCGACGGCGTCACCCACCTCATCGAGGTTCCGTTCGTCCTGTCCTACCTCGCCGAGGGCGACTTCTCCGGCGTCGAACTGCAGGGTGTGCAGGATCTGCAGGAGCAGTACGAGGATCAGTTCGGTCCCGGCAACTACCGGCCCAACCTGTTCGTGACGTACTGGTCGTTCCGCGCCATGATCGGGCTCGGTGCGGGCTCGCTGGCCCTGGCGCTGGCGGGACTGTGGGTCACGCGCGGCGGCCGTGTCCCCGACCAGAAGTGGTTCGGGTGGCTCAGCGTCCTCGCGATCCCGACCCCGTTCCTGGCCAACAGCGCAGGCTGGATCTTCACCGAGATGGGACGCCAGCCCTGGGTCGTGCACCCCAACCCGACCGGTGTGGACATGATCCGGCTCACCGTCGACCAGGGCGTCTCCGACAATGCCGGTGCCACCGTCATCACGTCGCTGGTTGCGTTCACCCTCGTGTACGCCGCCCTGGGCGTGGTGTGGTTCTGGCTGATCCGCCGCTACACGATCGAAGGGCCCCTGCCGCACGACGCGCACCCGCCGGGCGAGCACGACGAACCCGACGACGGCCGGCCCAAGCAACTGTCCTTCGCGTACTAGGAGAGCACGATCATGGGACTTCAAGAGCTCTGGTTCGTCCTCATCGCGGTGCTGTTCACCGGATACTTCGTGCTCGAAGGCTTCGACTTCGGCGTCGGCATGCTCATGCCCGTCCTCGGACGGGGCGGGGACGAGGTCGCCGACACCCGGCGGCGCGTGCTGCTCAACACGATCGGGCCGGTGTGGGACGGCAACGAGGTGTGGCTGCTCACCGCCGGGGGTGCGCTCTTCGCGGCGTTCCCCGAGTGGTACGCGACGTTGTTCTCCGGGTTCTACCTGCCGCTGCTGCTGATCCTGCTCGCGCTCATCGTGCGGGTCTGCGCGATCGAGTACCGCGGCAAGATCGACGACCCGACCTGGCGTCGCCGCTGGGACCTCGGCATCATCGTCGGATCCTGGGTGCCGGCCGTCCTGTGGGGTGTGGCGTTCGCCAACATCGTCCGCGGCGTCGCGATCGACGAGGACAAGCAGTACGTCGGCGGGTTCTTCGCGCTGCTGAACCCGTACGCGCTGCTCGGTGGTGTCACCACGGCACTCGTGTTCGCCTTGCACGGCGCGGTGTTCCTCGCACTCAAGACCGGTGACGAGGTCCGCGGTGACGCGGTGAAACTCGCGCACCGCCTGTCGATTCCGACGGTCGTCGTGGCCGGCGCGTTCGTGCTGTGGACGCAACTGGCCTACGGCAAGACCTGGACGTGGATCCTCGTGGCGATCGCCGCGGCCGCGTTGCTCGCCGTCGTCGCACTCACCCGCGTCGAGCGGGAAGGCTGGGCGTTCGTGTTCACGACCGTCGCGATCGCGGGCACGATCGTGCTGCTCTTCGGCTCGCTGTTCCCGAACGTCATGCCGTCGACGCTGAACGAGGCGTGGTCGCTGACGATCGAGAACGCGTCGTCGAGCCCGTACACGCTGAAGATCATGACGTGGGCAGCCGTCCTCGTCACCCCGGTCGTCCTGATCTACCAGGGCTGGACGTACTGGGTCTTCCGCCAGCGCATCTCGACCCATCACATCCCGAAGTCGATCGGCCTGCCGATCGGAGCGGGCCGGTCGTGACCACCCCCGACGTCACCCCCGCGCACCGTCCCGATTCCGCGGAATCCGGCGGTGCGCGGGGGCGTCGTCGCCCGATCGATCCGCGACTGTGGCGCTATTCGGCGTCCGTCCGCGGATATCTCGTCCTGTCGGTCATCGCCGCGCTGATCGACGTCGCGGCAATCGTGGTGTCCGCGTTGATGATCGGCCGGGTCCTCGCCGGGGTCATCACCACCGACGCTCGCGCCCTGGGGGACTGGCGCACCGATCTGATCGTGCT
>NZ_JADZGH010000170.1:22692-22935 GCF_015865005.1 Rhodococcus sp. CX | reverse complement strand
TCGCCGCGGCCGCGGCGACGCCGCCCCGCGACCTGGATCCGCGCCGCGACGAGATCGCCACGGTGCTCACCCGCGGACTCGGCGGCCTGACCGAATACCTCACCGGCTACGTGCCGGCGCTGCTGCTCGCGGTCGTGTCCACCCCGATCGTGCTCGTCGCCATCGCGACCCAGGACCTCACCTCCGCGATCGTCGTCGCCGTGACCCTGCCGCTCATCCCGGTGTTCATGATCCTCATCGGCC
>NZ_JADZGH010000170.1:22581-22682 GCF_015865005.1 Rhodococcus sp. CX | reverse complement strand
GGCCGCGGCGATCGCGGTGCGTGCCGTCACCACCTGGGTGCGCAGCCGTTACGCGCACCGTTCCGCGAGCCGGGTCGTCGCCGAACTCGAACACGAGGTAC
>NZ_JADZGH010000170.1:21095-22571 GCF_015865005.1 Rhodococcus sp. CX | reverse complement strand
TGCTCACCAAGGGTCGCGCCGACCGCACCCTGCGCACGATGACCACCCTGTCCGCACAGTTGCTCGACCTGCTCGCGGGCCTGCCGACCCTGCGCGCGCTCGGTCGCGAGAAGGGACCCGCCGGCCGCGTCCGCGAACTCGGGGACGACCACCGCCGCGCCACCATGTCGGCGCTGCGGGTCGCGTTCCTGTCCGGTTCGGTGCTCGAATTCCTCGCGACCCTGTCGGTGGCGCTCGTCGCCGTCGGTATCGGGTTGCGTCTCGTCGTCGGCGGGATGCCGCTCGAGGCCGGGATCGTCGCGTTGATTCTCGCGCCCGAGGCGTATCTGCCTCTGCGTACCGTCGGCGCCAAGTTCCATGCCGCCGAGGACGGAATGGCCGCGGCGGAAAGGGCTTTCGCGATCCTCGACACCGCGTCCCCGGCTGCCGTCACGCCCGCGGGAGGACGCGCACTCGACGCCCGCGGTCGCGACCTCGTGCTCGACGGCGTGTCCGTTGCGGGTCGCGACGGCTACGCCCCGCACGACCTCGACGCGGTGTGCCGCCCCGGCACGATCACCGTGCTCACCGGCGCCAACGGCGCCGGCAAGAGCACCGCGCTGCTCGCGATCCTCGGTCTCGCCGAACCCTCGTCCGGCCGCGTCCTGATCGGCGGCGACGAAGTGCGCGGCACCGACGCCTGGTGGTCGCAGGTCGCCTGGCTGCCGCAGCGGCCGGTCCTGCTGCCCGGGACCCTCGCCGACAATCTCGCGCTCACCGGCGTCGACGCCACCTCACCCGGTCTTGTAGATGTCTGTGCTGCAACAGGGTTCGACGAGGTGCTGGACGAACTCCCGGACGGATGGGACACCCGGGTCGGAGCCGGCGGAACCGGCCTGTCCCTCGGCCAGCGGCAACGTCTCGCGCTGACCCGCACCCTCGCGTCCCCGCGTCCGGTGCTGCTGCTCGACGAACCGACCGCACACCTCGACACCGCGACCGAGGCGACCGTCCTGGCCGCACTGCGCGAACGCGCGGACCGCGGCGCGACCGTCGTCGTCGTCGCGCACCGGCCCACCCTGCTCGCCGCCGCCGACACCGTCGTGGAGGTGACTGCCCGATGACCGAGCGACCCGGAGTTTCCGAGCGAACGTACCGTTCGTCTCCTTCAACCGAGCGAACGGTACATTCGCTCGGAAAAACAGGGGGTGGAAAAGCGGGGGGTGGCCGTCGTGGCCGCCCGATGGGCGACCTGCGCCGCGCGATGGCCCTGCTCGAACTCGAACCCCGCCGCGTTCTCGTCGCGGTCGCGGCCGGTGTCGCGACCCTCGGGGCCGCGCTGCTGCTGTCGGGACTCTCGGCCTGGCTCATCATCCGCGCCTGGCAGATGCCACCCGTCCTCGACCTCACCGTCGCGGTCGTGGCCGTGCGTGCCCTCGGCATCTCGCGGGGCCTGTTCCGCTACTGCGAGCGCCTGGCCACCCACGACGTCGCGCT
>NZ_JADZGH010000170.1:17678-20907 GCF_015865005.1 Rhodococcus sp. CX | reverse complement strand
CCCCGCCGCATCCGCAGGCCTGCGCCGCGGCGACCTGCTCACCCGCACCGGCGCCGACGTGGACGCGCTGGGCGATGTGGTGGTGCGCGCGCTCGTGCCCATCACCGTCGCGATCGTGCTGTCCGTGGCCGCCGTCGTCGCGCTGGCCCTGATCTCGCTGCCCGCAGCGGCGATCCTCGCCGGCGCCCTGCTCGTCGCCGGGGTGCTGGCGCCGTGGCTGTCCGCGCGCGCCGCCGCCCGCGCCGAGGCCGACGGAGCCGACGCCCGCGCCCGGTTCGCGCAGGACGCCGTCACCGTCCTCGACCACGCCGCGGAATTGAGGGTCGCGGGGCGGCTCGACGGCACGGTCGGCCGGGCCGAGACGGAGAATGACGCGGTGGTCGCCGCGACCGACCGCGCCGCGGCGCCCGCCGCGTTCGCCGAGGCCGCGACCCCGCTCGCGATCGGTGCCGCCGTGCTCGGGTCGCTGCTCGTCGGCATCACAGCGTTCGCATCCGATCCGACCATGAGCCCGATGTCGCTGGGCATCCTCGTGCTGTTGCCGCTCGCCGCGTTCGAGGCGGCGGGCGCGTTGCCTGCCGCCGCGCTGACGTTGACCCGCGCCCGGATCGCGGCCGGCCGGATCACCGATCTGCTCGACCGCGCCGACCGGCCCGTCCCGCACGGAACACGCCCGATCGGCGGTCCCGGGCACCTGCGCGCGACCGGGCTGCGCAGTGGCTGGCCGGGTGGCCGCGCGTCGGCCGCGCTCGACCTGGATCTGCCTCCGGGCGCACGCGTCGCCATCGTCGGGGCCAGCGGCAGCGGTAAGACCAGCACGATCATGACGCTCGCCGGCCTGCTTCCCGCAGCCGCGGGGTCCGTCACCCTCGACGGCGTCGCGCTCGACGAGCTCGACCGGACCGAACTGCCGCGTCACGTCGGGTTCTTCGCCGAGGACGCCCACGTCTTCGAGACGTCGGTGCTCGAGAACCTGCGCGTGGCGCGCGGCGACGTCGACGAGAACGACGCGACGGCCGCGCTCGAGGCGGTCGGGCTGGGGGAGTGGGTCTCGGGGCTGCCGGACGGGCTGCACACGACCCTCGAGGGCGGGGCCCGCGCGCTGTCGGGTGGTCAGCGCCGACGACTCCTGCTGGCGCGGGCGCTGTTGTCACCGGTGAAGGTGCTGCTGCTCGACGAACCGACCGAGCATCTCGACGCCGACGACGGCGCGCACCTGCAGCGTCTGCTGCTGGACCGGGACGCCGGGCTGGTCGCCGCCGACCGCACGGTCGTCGTCGTCACCCACCAGCTGCCCGCCGGAACGGCCGCGGATCGGGTCGTCGAGGTCCCGGAGAGCATCCCCGGAAATAATCCGTTGCCGACCCTATGACCGAGGCGTACGTTCGTCCGTACACGAGGAAGGAGGTGGTCTGGACAATGAGTGAATGTCGGACACGTGAGGTGGCTGCCGGCTAGCCGCTGTCGCCGACGACGGTATTCACCGACCGCGCGCGCGGCTGGCGAATCCCAGGTAGTCACCCGGCCCCCGAGCCCCCGGTCTGTCCGGCCGGGACCTGTGAGGGAGTGGATGCGTCCGCCCTCGCCGGTATGGCTCGGGGGTCGCTCCGTGTCTACGGGTGGATCACGGTGTCGGGGGACAGCGATGTCGAGCGCGGGTCGGCGCTCGTTCAGCGGAGGTGACCGCTCAGCGGATACGACCGCTCAGCCGATGTGACGCGACAGTCGCGCCGACAGGTGCGGCTTCAGGTCGCCGTCCGCGGTGATGCGTTCCTCGACGTACGCGAGGTCGCCGCCTTCGATGATTCCGTAGAGACGCTTGGCGCCGCCGACGACCTCACCGGACTGGCTGCGGATCACCACGTCCGTCGCGATCTCCCACGACGACTGGGTCAGGGCCGTTCCGTAGTAGAGCTCGACGACACCGGAGCTGTGGCTGATCAGCAGCTCGAGGGTTTCGGGATCCTCGCTGCCCACGGCATCCTGCCCGGCGACGCGCCAGTAGCCGCTCTCCCGACGATCCGGGGCGGCGTACTCGCCGTTCTCGTCGAGTCTCCAGGACCGCGACTCCCACACGAGGTAGTCACCACCGTCGTGCGAGACGACGATCTGCTGACCGAAGTGGTAGTCGCCGGTCCGGGGATCGTTGCCCTCGCCCTCGCCGCGCCACACGCCGACCATGGGCAGCAGCGCCAGCAGCGCGGGATGCAGATCCGGCCCGAGCCGCAGGTTGGCGGTGTCCTCGGGCAGAGGCAGCCCCTGCAGGACCGGAACGTTCAGGTCCGCGGTCGCCTTGGCGCGCTCGATCGCGTCGGCGACGGCCTTGTCCCCGCTGCCGCGAACGACACCGGGGTTGTCACCGGGTTCGCTCGTCACGACTCGTCGGTGACCAGACGGTAGATGGTGTACAGCGTGAACCACGTGATGAGCAGCGCTGCAAGGACAAGCAGGACCTCGAAGAAAATGACCACGGGCACATCTTAGACCGCGGCCGTGAGGCACGAAAATCGGCCGTCGGCATCAGACCGTGCGGAGGCCCGGCAGGGCGAATAAGGTACTTCCGATCCGGCAGCATCGGCCGGACACACGCATTTCGGAGGTCGCGTGCGCCCGTTTCGCACTACTGTTCTGTCCGCAGCGGCGCTCGCTGCCCTGTCCGTGCCCGTGCTCGCGCCCGTCGCCGCGGCAGCGCCGGGGAGCGGTTCGAGCCTGCCCGGCTCCGGTCCGGTGATCCATCCCGACAACGCGGCGCTCGACTGCCCGGACCTGCTGATCGTCGCCGTCTCGGGTGCCACCGATTCGACCGCCGACCGGAATCCGGTCGAGGAGGAAACCCGCCAGTTGTGGTCCAACTGGGTCGGCAACGTGACCGTCCCCGTGGGCGAGGCCAACAGCGCGGATCCCGGTTCGGTGGGTTGGATGTACGTGCCCTATCCCTCCACCTACGGCCTCGGCCTGTTCGAGGACGTGCCCACCTACCAGGATTCGGTGGCCGCGGGGGTGGCGTCGACGAACCGCATCCTCGACGAGCAGAAGACCCGGTGCAGGGACAGCACGCGATTCGTGCTCGTCGGCTACAGCGTCGGTGGGGAGGTCGTCGAGCGCGTCACCCGGGAACTCGGGCATCGTCCCGCCGATGCCCACGTGAGCCCCGACGACGTCGCCGGGGTCGTTCTCATCGGCGACCCCTACCGGCCCGCAGGAGCCGATTCGTTCGGTGAGCCGGGCC
>NZ_JADZGH010000170.1:14373-17668 GCF_015865005.1 Rhodococcus sp. CX | reverse complement strand
CCGCGTCCGGTACTCCTGCCGCCCCTACGACATCGCGTGCGACGCCCCCGAGGACATCGCGATCCTCGAACTGGCGCTCGGCGTCCTCGGGCAGATGCGTTTCACCCTCGCGAACCCCCTGCAGACGATCACCGACGGTGAGCGGGTGATCTCCGCGATGGCGGCCCGCGCGGCCGCGCACATCGTCTCCGACGAGGACTGGTGGCAGTCCGACGAATCGCTGCTCGACGTCCTGCGCACGGTCGCGGACCAGAGCCGCCGGGTGCCCGGCGAGGACCGCGGCCCCGAGCGGCGCCGGGAGCTGCTGGACTGGGCCATGGGCCCCGGAATGCCGGTCGTCCAGGAGAAGCTGCGCGCCGAGGGCGCCGGTTTCGTCGAGGACAACAGCGGCGTGGTCGATCTCGTCCTGAAGCCGTACATCTTCCTCGCGTTGTTCCAGCACATCGCGTACTGGAACAACAACCCGAACGACCCGTGGTACTGGGAGAGCGAGAAGATCGTCGACTGGATCAGTGAGCTCGCCCGCGCCGAGCGCGGGGACGAGCTCGCCCGCGCCGAGCGCGGGGACGAGCTTGCCCGCGCCGAGCGGGACCGGGATCCGGCCGGCAACTGACGCGAACCGAGCGAAGGGGCCCGTTCCGATACGGAACGGGCCCCTTCGCTGTGTCGGTGCTTGTTACTTGGCGACGGTCACGTCGACGTTGTGCACACCGGCCGCGGTCGGGCTGATGGTGGAGTCGCCGTTCCCGACGCTCGAGAGTGCACGGACCTTCCAGGTGCCGGGCGCGGCGAAGAAGCGGAAGTCGCCGGTCGCGGAGGCGACGACCTCGGCGGTGAACTCATCGGTGCCGTCGAGCAGGCGCACGAATGCACCGCCGACGGGCTGGCCGTCTGCGTCGAGGACCCGGCCGGTGATGACCGTTTCCTTCTCGACGTCGACGCCGGCAGGCAGGCTCTGGCTCTGAACGGGTGCTCCGCACATGTTTCTTACGCTCCCAACTCGATCGGTGCGCCGACCAGCGAGCCGTACTCGACCCAGCTGCCGTCGTAGTTCTTGACGTTCTTCTTGCCGAGGATCTCCTGCAGCACGAACCAGGTGTGGCTCGAGCGCTCGCCGATGCGGCAGTAGGCGATGGTCTCCTTGGAGTCGTCGAATCCCTTGTCCGCGTACAGCTTTGCAAGGTCCTCGTCGGACTTGAAGGTGCCGTCCTCGTTGGCGGTGGTGCTCCACGGGATGTTGATGGCACCGGGGACGTGGCCGCGCTGCTGCGCCTGCTCCTGCGGGAGGTGCGCCGGCGCGAGGATCTTGCCGGAGTACTCGTCGGGGGAGCGCACGTCGACCAGGTTGGCCTTGCCGATCGCGGCGATCACGTCGTCGCGGAACGCGCGGATCGAGGTGTCCGGCGTGGCGGCCTTGTACTCGGTGGCCGGGCGGGTGACGGGCTCCTTCGACAGCTCACGACCGTCGAGCTCCCACTTCTTGCGGCCGCCGTCGATCAGCTTGATGTCCTGGTGGCCGTACAGCTTGAAGTACCAGTACGCGTAGGCCGCGAACCAGTTGTTGTTGCCGCCGTACAGCACGACGGTGTCGTCGTTGGCGACGCCCTTGGCGGACAGCAGCTCGGAGAACTGCTCCTGGTTCAGGAAGTCGCGGCGCACGCCGTCCTGCAGGTCCTTGCGCCAGTCGAGCTTGATCGCGCCGGGGATGTGGCCACCGTCGTAGGCGGTGGTGTCCTCGTCGACCTCGATGAAGACGGTCTTCGGCGCGTTGAGGTTCTGCTCGGCCCAGTCTGCAGAGACCAGGACGTCGGAGCGAGCCATGGATATTCCTTTCGGTGGTGACTGAGGAAGTCGGTGGGGGCGGGTCAGGTGGACGCGGGGCGCAGTCGCGTCACCAGCGGGTAGATCCGGCAGCCGAGGCACAGGCCGAACGCTGCGTTGAGCAGCGCGGCGAACAGTGCGAACCCGGTGGCGACGGATCCGACCACGACGGCTCCGGCGAGGAACCCGACGGTACCGACGGCGGCGAACACGAAACCGACGAACTGCGCGAAACGCAGCGGCGGCACGGGTTCGGTTTCGGTCGGTGCTCCCAGACGCGGCGCGATCAGCGTCGCGTAGAGCAGTCCGTATGGGCTACGGCGCGGGCCGAACACCGCCCCGAGTGCGAACACCAAGGTCTGCGCGGCGAGCAGTACGCCGGCTGCCGGGACGGAGAACGTCGCGACGATCAGTACGACGACGAGGACAGCGGTGGTGACCCAGGCGGCGAACCGGGGGCCGCGGACGTCGACCTGGTCGACGGTGCGGGATTGTGGAATTGGAACGGACATCGGAGTGCTCCTGCGGGATTCGAGGGCGCGCGCGTAGCGGGATCGAGGTGCCGGATGCGGTCGGTGGACCGCGGGGCGATCACATCGGGCGTGTGCTGGTGACGTACCGGAGGGTGATGGACGTCGAGGTCGAGGTGATCAGCAGGAACAACAACAGCCACCGAGGCGGCACAGATCGACTGCGCGGCGTCGGGTGAGCATCAGCTCTTGGCGGTAATGCACGTCAGGGAGTGTAGCGAAGTTCTCAGGAAAGCAAATCCCCAGGGGCACGCAACGGCACCAGGGCAGATGTCAGATCCGCCGCGGTCGGAACTCCCGAAACCCGGAACCGTTCGGTGCCGTCCGCGCCGAACAGGAACGTCGTCGGTAGCGACAGAACTCCCAATTTCCTTGCCAGCTCCGGATTTTCGTCGAGATCGACCTCGACGTCCCGGGGAATCGGCAGGCCGTCCTGCGTGGCCGCGAAATTGTCGACGACCTGCGTGACGACGCGGCGCACGGCGCTGCACGGGCCACACCACGGTGCGGAGAAGTGCAGCACCACCGGTTCCGGGCCGTCACCGATTCCGAGCGCGGAGAGCAGCGGGTCGACGCCGGCCGTGTCCGGTTCGGCGGCTACTTCGCGCACGGCGCCGGACCGGGACCGCAGGACCGTGCCCACCCCGAGGGCGGCGACGAGGACCACGAGAAGAACGATGATTCCGGTCACAGTCGCTGCACTTCCTCGAGGTCGATGACGGTATCGCGGGCTTCACCCTCGATGACGATCTGCGAGCCGCGCGCCTCCACCGACGTCGGATACACACCGAACGGCAGATCCTGCGGTTCGATCGTGGTGGTGAACAGACCGAGCACGACGGGCTTCAGCGGATCGGGCACCGTGAAGTCGGCGTTGCCCTCCGGTCCGAAGTACAGATCCGAGGCGACGATGCGGACGCTGTCGTCGTCGAGCAGCAGATCGG
>NZ_JADZGH010000170.1:9129-14363 GCF_015865005.1 Rhodococcus sp. CX | reverse complement strand
TCACCTGCGCGGTGACCGGACCGACCGGGACGGTGCCGGTGAGCACGACGCCGCCGGCGGTCGTCGGGCCGGACCCGCCGGAACCTCCGGTGCCGTCCGATTTACTGGCCGGCGGAGCGGAAATCTGCAGGTCAGGGATGTTGTAGAGGCGTCCCAGTTCGGTCGCGTCGATGCGGACCCGCCCGTAGAGCAGGTCCACCGGCACCGACCGGATCGACCCGTCGAGCAGGTCTGCGGCCTGCGCATGCGCACCGATCAGGTTCGCCTCGATGGTGATGTCGCCGAGCATGTCGCTGTGGACGCCCTGGGCGCGGATCTCGACGTTCTCGTAGTGGCCGTTGCGGGCCTGCTGCAGGAACGGGAAGCCGTGGATGGTCACCGCGGGATCGGCGGTCAGGGCGCCGCCCTCGCGCAAGGCACGCGAGACCCGGTACTCGGACCACGCCGCCGCGCCGAAATCGACGAGAAGGGCGAGTCCCAGGAGGACGACGAGGCCGAGGATCAGTTTCCGCACCAGACCATTGTTACCGACGCAACGACGCGCGCCATTCGGCTGCTTACACGGCGGTAACAAAAGGGGGGCTAATCTGTAGCGCGTCGTTCATACGTGAATGAGCGCTCTCGTGACACCAAGAATGGAGGCCCGGTGGAACTGCTCCTGCTGACCTCCGACCCCAACCCGGACGCGGTGTTGCCGTCGCTGGCGCTGCTGGCGCATTCCGTCCGGCCCGCGCCGACCGAAGTGTCGTCTCTGCTGGAGGCGGGTTCTGCGGACATCGCGATCGTCGATGCCCGCACCGACCTGGCCGCGGCCCGCGGACTGTGCCGGCTGCTCGGCAGTACCGGCTCGGCGGTTCCCGTCGTCGCCGTGCTCACCGAAGGCGGTCTGGTGGCGGTCAACCCGGAATGGGGTCTCGACGACATCCTGCTCACCAGCACCGGGCCGGCCGAACTCGATGCGCGGCTGCGGCTGCTGCTCGGGCGTTCCGGTGGCGCGGTCGCGCCCGAGAACACCGGCAAGATCACGCTCGGCGAGCTGACCATCGACGAAGGCACCTACACCGCCCGGTTGCGCGGTCGGCCGCTCGACCTGACGTACAAGGAGTTCGAACTCCTCAAGTACCTCGCACAGCACGCCGGCAGGGTGTTCACTCGTGCCCAGTTGTTGCAGGAGGTGTGGGGATACGACTTCTTCGGCGGCACCCGCACCGTCGACGTCCACGTCCGGCGCCTGCGCGCCAAGCTGGGGCCGGAGTACGAGTCGCTGATCGGCACCGTCCGCAACGTCGGTTACAAGGCGGTGCGGCCCACGACCAAGTCCGGCAAGGGCGGCGTCCCCACCGTCGAGTTCGAGGACCCCGAGACCGAGTTGGCCGACTAACCTCGGCGGGATGGAATTCGACACTCGTCCGTCACCCGACGTCGCCGCCGCAGTGCGCGCGGTCCTCGACCGCGCGACCGCCGCCGACGGCACCGCTCCCGTCTCGGAACAGGGCGTGCACTCGCTCGGCCGCGACGACGACACCCGTCACCTCGTCGTGCGTGCCGACGGTGAGGTCGCGGGCTGGGCGGTCCTCGTGCCCGGCCACGGAGAACACAGCGCGATGGCCGAGGTCGTCGTCGATCCCGCCCACCGCGGTCGCGGGCTCGGCACACAACTCGTCGAGGCCGCCCTGTCGGCCGGGGGCGACGGCACCCGGGTCTGGGCTCACGGCGACCTGCCCGCGGCGCGCGCGGTCGCGGCGCGGCTCGGGCTTTCCGGAGTGCGCGAACTGCTGCAGATGCGCCGCTCCCTCACCACCCCGGAACTGCCCGGCGTCGAGGTCCCGGACGACCTGCTCGTGCGCACCTACCGCGGGCCCGAGGACGACGCCGAACTGCTGCGGGTCAACGCGGCCGCATTCGCGTGGCACCCGGAACAGGGCCGCTGGACCGAGACCGATGTCGCCGAACGCCGCGCCGAACCCTGGTTCGACCCGGCCGGGTTGTTCCTGGCGTTCGACCGCGCAGACCCCGAGCGACTGCTCGGCTTCCACTGGACGAAGGTGCACGCCGCCACCGACACCGAACCGGCACTCGGCGAGGTGTACGTGGTGGGCATCGACCCGCAGGCGCAGGGTCGCGGCCTCGGCCGGTTGCTGACGCTGGCGGGCCTGCTGTATCTGCGCGACCGCGGCCTGGGAACGGTCCTGCTGTACGTCGAGGGCGACAACACGGCGGCACTGAACACCTACGGCCGGCTCGGGTTCGACCGGTTCCACGTCGACGTCGCCTACGCGCGGGACGCCGACCCCACCCCGTAAACACATGACCGACGTCACCGCATCGGTGAACGGAATGTGACGGATCCAATACACCCATCATGTATTCGGTGCCGGTTAACCTTCCGTTCACCGACGGTCCCCTGACCGGCCACTGTCCGCCTCTAGCTTCGCTACGGGTCGAGCCACTTCGGCCCGGCACCGGAATCGACCGGTGCCTGCTCGGTCGTGAATTCCGGAGGAGACAAGGTGAACTTCAAGCGCAGTGGCGCCCTGCTCGGCGCGCTGGCCGCAGGAGCCGTCACACTCGCCGCGTGCGGTACCGACAACAACGCTGCCGACGTCGACGTCGACGCGTCCGCCTCGGCCGCGACGTGCGAGGGCAAGCCGACGCTGTCGGCCGCCGGGTCCTCCGCCCAGAAGAACGCCATGGACGCGTTCGTTTCCACCTACATCGCGGTGTGCTCGGAGAAGGGTGTGAACGTCAACGTCGCCTACAACCCGTCCGGATCCGGTGACGGCCGCACCCAGTTCATCGCGAAGCAGATCGACTTCGCCGGCTCGGACTCCGCGATCAAGGGTGACCAGGCTGCGCAGGCCGCCGAGCGGTGCGCCGGCAACCCGGCCTGGAACCTGCCGCTCGTGTTCGGCCCGGTCGCGATCGCCTACAACCTCGAGGGCGTCGACAACCTGGTGCTCGACGGACCCACCATCGCGAAGATCTTCAACGGTGGCATCACCAAGTGGAACGATCCGGCCATCGCAGCACTGAACAGCGGTGCGGCCCTGCCGGATTCGACCATCGCACCGATCGTCCGCTCGGATTCGTCGGGCACCACCGACAACTTCCAGAAATACCTCGAAGCCGCTTCGGCCGGTGTCTGGACCACCGGCGCCGGCTCCGACTTCACCGGCGGTGTCGGCGAGGGCGCGAAGGGCTCTGCCGGCGTCGCGCAGGCCGTCGGCAGCACGCCGGGTGCCGTCACGTACGTCGAGAGCTCCTTCGCCGAGCAGAACAATCTCAGCATCGCGCAGATCGACAACGGTTCCGGTCCCGTCGAGCTCAGCGAGGCGACCGCCGGCAAGGCCATCGAGGGCGCCGCGTTCGCGAGCACCGGTGGCGGCGACCTCACCCTCGACCTGTCCTCGATCTACGGCAGCACCGAAGCCGGTGCGTACCCGCTGGTCCTCGCCACCTACGAGATCGTGTGCTCCGCCGGCTACGACGCCGACACGTCGGCCGCGGTCAAGTCGTTCCTCACGAGCGCCGCCAACGAGGGACAGGCGGGTCTGGCGGAGCAGGGTTACGTCCCGCTGCCGGATTCGTTCAAGGCCAAGCTGACCGAGTCCATCGACGCCATCGCCTGATCCGCTGCAGTGCGACGACCGCCCGGAACTATATTCATGCCTAGAAAGATTGCGAGCGCAGATGAGTGACGCGCCCACCACTTCGGCACCTCGCACCGCGACCCTCGACTCCGGGGGTGCGGGGGCGGGCGGTCCGCACGGCAGCACCCCGGAGGCCACGATTACAGAGTCCAACACCGGCCGCCGGAAGCCGGTGAAAAGGCCGGGCGACAGGATTTTCGGTTCGCTGGCCTCCGGGTCGGCCGTCCTCATCTCGCTGATCATCGGCGCCATCGCGGTGTTCCTGGTGTGGCGAGCGGTGCCGGCGCTGCAACGCAACACCGTCAACTTCCTGACCAGTCGTGAGTGGGTCACGCAGGACATCGAAAAGATGGCCTTCGGCGTGCTCGACCTGTTCCAGGTCACGGTTCTGGTGTCGGTGTTCGCGTTGATCCTCGCGATGCCCGTGGCGCTGGGCATCGCCATCTTCCTCACCTCGTACTGCCCCGAGCGGATCAAGAGGCCTCTTGCGTACGTCATCGATCTGCTCGCGGCGGTGCCGTCGATCGTGTACGGCCTGTGGGGCCTGCTGGTGCTCGCGCCCGCGATCCGCCCGTTCGCGCAGTGGCTCAACGACAGCCTCGGCTGGTTCCCGCTCTTCGCGGACGGCTCCGGGTCGATCGTCGGTGGTGGCACCATCTTCACCGCGGGAATCGTTCTCGCCGTGATGATCCTGCCGACCATCGCCGCGGTCAGCCGCGAGGTGTTCGTGCAGACACCCGTCGCGCACATCGAGGCCGCGCTCGCGCTCGGTGCCACTCGCTGGGAGGTCGTGAAGACCACGGTCATCCCGTTCGGCAAGTCCGGTTACATCAGCGGCTCGATGCTGGGCCTCGGCCGCGCACTGGGCGAGACCATGGCCCTGTACATGATCCTGCGCACCACGTCGCAGGCGTTCTCGTGGTCGCTGTTCGACGGCGGCGCCACCATCGCCTCGAAGATCGCCCTCGGATACGCCGAGTTCAACAACGACATCCAGGCCGGTGCCTACATCGCCGCGGGCCTGGTCCTGTTCGTGCTCACCTTCGTGGTCAACGCCGCGGCCCGCATGATCGTCGCCGGAAAGAGGGACTGACCCATGTCGACCACCGTTCTCGACACCCCCGTCAAGGGGAAGGCCTTCCGGGGTGTGGGAGCACGCCGGCGTCTGACCGACTACACCGCGACCGTCCTCGTCACGCTCTCGGTGCTGATCGCACTGGTGCCGCTCGCGTGGGTGCTCATCACCGTGATCGCGAAGGGCCTGCCCGCGCTGCTCTCCGCAACGTGGTTCACCCACTCGTTCAGCGGCCTGACCGCCTCGTCGACCGGCGGCGGCATCTACCACGCGCTCGTCGGCACACTCATGCAGGGACTGGTCTGCGGTCTCATCTCCATCCCGCTCGGTGTGTTCGTCGCGATCTACCTCGTCGAGTACGCGGGCAACTCGAAGCTCGCCCGGATCACCACGTTCATGGTGGACATCCTCAGCGGTGTTCCCTCGATCGTCGCGGCGCTGTTCATCTACGCCCTGTGGATCGCCACCTTCGGGTTCCCGAAGTCGGCGCTGGCGGTGTCGCTGGCGCT
>NZ_JADZGH010000170.1:0-9119 GCF_015865005.1 Rhodococcus sp. CX | reverse complement strand
GCAGCACCGAGGAGATGCTCCGCATCGTGCCGCAGGACCTGCGTGAAGCGTCGTACGCCCTCGGCGTCCCGAAATGGAAGACCATCGCCCGCATCGTGCTGCCGACGGCCCTTCCCGGCATCATCACCGGCATCATGCTCGCGCTTGCCCGCGTCATGGGCGAGACCGCGCCGCTGCTGATCCTGGTCGGCTACGCACCCTTCATCAACTTCAACCTGTTCGGCGGCGAGATGGGCTCGCTACCGGGCGTCATGGTCGCCGAGATGAACAACCCCACCGAAGCCGGTTCCATGCGCATCTGGGGCGCCGCCCTGACCCTCATCCTGGTCATCGCGGTGCTGAACGTCGCCGCCAAGCTCATCGGCCGCTTCTCGCAGGTCGGCACCGCCAAGTAGGCCGACACCCATGCCTCAACTCGCCCAGATCGATACACCAGTAGGGAGCCGGTAATGGCCAAGCGTCTGGATCTCAAGGACGTCAACATCTACTACGGCAAGTTCCATGCCGTGTCCGACGTGACGCTGTCGGTACCCCCGCGCAACGTCACCGCGTTCATCGGCCCGTCGGGCTGCGGCAAGTCGACGGTGCTGCGGTCGCTCAACCGCATGCACGAGGTGACTCCGGGCGCGCGCGTCGAGGGGTCGGTGCTGCTCGACGGCGAGGACATCTACGACTCGTCGGTCGATCCGGTCGGTGTGCGCAAGACCATCGGCATGGTGTTCCAGCGCCCGAATCCGTTCCCCACGATGTCGATCCGCGACAACGTCGTCGCCGGCCTGAAGCTGCAGGGTCTGCGGGACAAGAAGAAGCTCGACGAGATCGCCGAACGATCGCTGCGTGGCGCGAACCTGTGGAACGAGGTCAAGGACCGGCTCGACAAGCCGGGCGGCGGTCTGTCCGGTGGTCAGCAGCAGCGTCTGTGCATCGCCCGGGCGATTGCGGTCTCGCCGGACGTGCTGCTCATGGACGAGCCGTGCTCGGCGCTCGACCCTATCTCGACCCTCGCCATCGAGGACCTGATCACCGAACTCAAGCGGGACTTCACGATCGTCATCGTCACCCACAACATGCAGCAGGCCGCGCGGGTGAGCGACCAGACGGCGTTCTTCAACCTCGAGGCCACCGGCAAGCCGGGCAGGCTCGTCGAGATCGACGACACCGAGAAGATCTTCTCGAACCCGACGCAGAAGGCCACCGAGGACTACATCTCCGGTCGCTTCGGCTGAGGATTGGGAGACACGCCCTGGATCGCACAGTATCCGAAGGCGCCGACGAAAAAGGGGCCCGGCCGGAACTGTTCCGGCCGGGCCCCTTCGCACGTGCTACTGCTGCTCCGGGCACACCGTCAGGTGGTCGACCTTGTCACGGAAGGCGCGGAAGTCCTCGTCGGTCGGCAGCTTGCCGGTGACGATGAAGACGACCCGGCGCCCGACCTCGACGGCGTGGTCGGCGAAGCGCTCGTAGAACCGGCCGAGCAGCGTCACGTCGACGGCGGCGGCGACGCCGTGCTTCCACTCCCGGTCCATCAGGACCGTGAACAGGTGCCGGTGCAGGTCGTCCATCGCCTCGTCCTCCTCGTGCAGCCGCGCCGCCCGCTCGGGGTCGCGGGTCTCGAGGATTTCCTTGGTGGCGGCTCCCAGGGCAACGGCGATGCGCCCCATCTCGGCGAAGTAGCCGTTCACTTCCTCCGGCAGCACGTGGTTGGGGTGGCGTCGACGCGTGGCCTTCGCCACGTGCAGGGCCAGCGCCCCCATCCGGTCGATGTCGGCGACGATCTGGATGGCGCTGACAACCCCTCGCAGGTCGCCGGCCACCGGCCCCTGCAGGGCAAGGAGCGCGAACGCCTTCTCTTCACAGATCGCACTCAGTTCGGTGATCTTGTCGTGCTCACCGATGACGATCTCGGCCAGTGGCAGATCGGCATGGAGGAGGGCCTCGGTGGAGCGTTCCATGGCGAGGCCGGCCAGGCCGGCCATCTCGCCGAGGAGATCGGCGAGTTCTGTCATCTGTTCGTTGTAGGCGACGCGCATAATCTCGAAGCCTACGGCGGTAAGAAGGCCACGTCACGAGCGCTGGGTGAATGCTCGATGAACGACCGATCCGAATCCGACACCCGATGAGAGCAGGTCAGCTGCAGGAGTCGTCGCCGGCGTTCGTCACCGCGAGATCGACGGGAAGCTCGATCGCGTCCGCGGGTGCGTCCTCGACGGGCATGGGCTTCAGGAGCGTGCCGGGAAGCTGAGGTTCCGCGATCGTGCCGTCGAAGCCCGACCCGAGCACGACCTCGACGACGCCGAGACGATCGGCGGAGGACGACAGCTTCTGGAGCACGGCACCGGGGATCATCGACGCGACCGTGGCGGCTTCGGCTTCCTGACCGGGGGTGAACCGCACGATCGTCTGCGCGCTGGTGCCGGAGTAGTTGCCGACGGCGTAGATGGAGTAGCCGTACGCGCCCAGCGTCTCCGCAGTCCGCGCGGCGAGACCGGCTTCACCGGACGCGTTGGACACCTGCAGCGTGATGTACGACGTGTCGACGAATTCCTGGGCCGGCAGCACCGGTGCCGGCGCCGACGGTGCCGCCGTAGTGGCCTCGGCCGCGGCTTCGCTCGGTTCGGGTTCGTTCCGCTTCTCGCCGGGCAGCGGCTCGTCGTCGATGATGGCCTGGAAGATCGCCTTGATGTCGTCCAGGCGCGGGATCTCGTTGCCCCAGTCGTTGGTGCCGTCCGTCGGCACGGTCAGGAAGGTGACCGCACCGGCGTCGACGTTCTGCAGGGAACGGCCGAGTTTGACCAGCGACTCGGTGTTGACGTTCTCGACGAAGGTGGCCTGGGTGAACGCGTTGATGAAGCCGTTGAGCTTGCCGGGATCGAGCAGCACCTTGTTGGACAGCGCCGACCGCAGGAGGGACGACAGGAACTTCTGCTGCCGGGCGATCCGGCCGTAGTCGCCGTTGCCCTCGGCTTCGACCTTGCGGGCGCGGACGTAGTCCAATGCCTTCCGGCCGTCGAGCGTCTGCCGGCCCGCGTTCGGGAGGATCTCACCGAGTTCGCCGTCGATCAGCGGCGCGGTGGTGCACACCTCGACGCCGCCGATCCCGTCGACCATGGATTCGAACCCGGCGAAGTCGATCCCCACGAAATGTCCGATCTTCAGACCGGACATCTTCTGGATCACCTTCACCAGGCACTTCGGTCCGCCCAGCGCGTAGGTCGCGTTGAGTTTGTCGCCCTCGGCCTCCGGATAGATGTCGGACGAGTAGTCGCCGGTGACGCTGTCCCAGCCGCGGCACACGGGACGTTCCACATCGAGGTCGCGGGGGAACGACACCGCGACGACCCGGCTGCGATCCGCAGGGATGTTGACGAGGATGACGGTGTCGGCACGTGCACCCTCCGCGTCCTCCACCGTGCCGGCGCCGATCGAGCCGCTCGCCCCGGCCCGGGTGTCGGTACCGACGATCAGGTAGGTCTCGTCGCCGGTCTGCCCGACCGGGTCGACGATGTCGGTGGACTCGGTGTCCAGCGCGGCGATCTGGGAGAAGCCTGCCTCGGTGGACCGCATGTACCCCCAGATGCCGCCGGTGCCGAC
Organism: Rhodococcus sp. CX; assembly: GCF_015865005.1. Taxonomy (NCBI): domain Bacteria; kingdom Bacillati; phylum Actinomycetota; class Actinomycetes; order Mycobacteriales; family Nocardiaceae; genus Rhodococcus; species Rhodococcus sp. CX. The sequence continues at coordinate 5,528 of NZ_JADZGH010000170.1, read as the reverse complement.
CAAGGTCAGCACCGACGCGAGGGCAACTCCTGTCCGGCCCAGAGCTGCGAGCCGGGACCTGCGTCTGCGTTTGCTGAGCGCGAGCCGGCTGAGCCCGTCGGTCCTGCCCGGCGGCTTCCGCGTGTCCGCGCCCGTGCGTTCCTCCGGCTGTTCCGGGGGCTCGACGGACTCGCCCGGATCCACCGCCTCGATCTGCACGGTCGGTTCGTCGTCCGGAGCCACCGGTTCGCTGCGCGGCCGGCGCGGGGGTGGCAGCGTCGTCGCGGTGACCCGCGGTGGTTCGACGACCGGTGGTCTCTCGGCCCGGGGCTGGGCGGCACCCCGGGCTGGTTCGGGAACCCCGGGTGGTTCTGCGATCCGGGTCTGTTCGGCGGCCGACTCCGGCGGCGACGGTGCGGGCCGGGCAGGCGGAACCGGCCGGGACACGGGCATCGACCGCATGGGCGGTGCCGACGGAACCGGGGGCGGTACCGGCGCGGGCGGTTCGCGTCGGGCCACGGGTGGCATCGGCGCCGGCGGTGTCGGCGCAGGTGGTGCCGGCGCAGGTGGTGTCGGCGCAGGTGTCCGATCGGGTGGGGGAGCGGCCTGCTCGCGGCGTTCCACGGGAGCGCTGTCGCGGCCCACCTTGTTCATCAGGTCGGCGACGGTGAGCTGCTCGGAATCGCCGGGCTGCGCGGCCCTGCGGTTGCGGCCTTCGGTTCGGCGGGACGTCGCCTCGGGAGCGCTGTGCCGTCGATACGGCTGGTCGGGGTCCTGCCGCTCCACGCGCCCGGTGTGCGCGATCGGACGTTCCCAGGGAGCGCGAGAGTCGGGCAGGCCCGAGTCGTGCTCCTCTCCCACCGATCCCTCGCCTCTCCGCGGATGTTCCGCTTCTCGTTGCATCCGCCGTGTCGGCGACCCCGCCATGATACTGACCGACGAGTATTGCATCGAGATGTCCGACGGAATGCTCGGTATCTTCGCCGGTCCGGCGCGTCAGGCGCCGGTATGCGCCTGTGCGATCTAGCCGCCCGAATGCATCATGTCGGCACCGGCGGGCACCAGGGTGTCCTCGGGGTCGTCGAGCCATCCGTCGGGCAGGGCCACCGCACTGGGCGAGCCCTGGCGACCGCGGGGCCCTTCGGCGTCCTTCGGGAACGGCACGTCGGGATCGAGGCGGCCGAGCAGGTCGTCGAGTTCGGCGAGGCTCGAGACGCGCGCGAGTCCGTTGCGCAGGTCGGATCCGGCGGGGAACCCGCGCATGTACCAGGCGATGTGCTTGCGGATCTCCCGCATGCCCTTGTCCTCACCGTGGTGATCGGCGAGCAGCCGGGCATGACGCCGCATGATCTGCGCGACCTCCCCGAGCGCCGGGGGAGTGGGGATCTCACGGCCGTTCAGCGCGGCGGACAGCTCCGCGAACAGCCACGGGCGGCCGAGGCAGCCTCGGCCGACGACGACGCCGTCGCATCCGGTCTGTTCCATCATCTTCGCGGCGTCGGTGGCGTCGAAGATGTCGCCGTTGCCGAGCACCGGCACGTCGGTGACGTGTTCCTTGAGGCGCGCGATCTCGTTCCAGTCGGCGGTGCCGGAGTAGCGCTGGGCCGCGGTGCGGGCGTGCAGGGCCACCGCCGCGGCGCCTTCGGCCGCGGCGATGCGCCCGGCGTCGAGATGGGTGTGATGTTCGTCGTCGATGCCGATGCGGAACTTGACGGTCACGGGGATGTCGGTGCCCTCGGTCGCCCGGACCGCGGCCGCGACGATCTGGCCGAACAGGCGGCGCTTGTACGGCAGCGCGGAACCGCCGCCCTTGCGGGTCACCTTCGGGACGGGGCATCCGAAGTTCATGTCGATGTGGTCGGCGAGATTCTCGTCGACGATCATCTTCGCCGCGGCGTACGTGATGTCGGGGTCGACCGTGTAGAGCTGCAGCGACCGCGGCGTTTCGGTGGGACCGAAGGTCGTCATGTGCATCGTCACGGGATGGCGTTCGACGAGCGCGCGGGCGGTCACCATCTCGCACACGTACAGGCCCGACGTGCTGCCGGCGCGTTCGAGCTCGAGTTCACGGCACAGGGTGCGGAACGCGACGTTGGTGACCCCGGCCATCGGGGCCAGCACGACCGGACTGTCGAGTTCGAGCGAGCCGATGCGAAGGCGGGACATGCAAACCTCGGAAAGAAACGATGTCGGAAGCAGGGGCGAGATTCCGCCCGAACTGAGCAACTGTGCCCGGCACCGAAATCGTTCGGTGCCGGGCACAGGATATCCGGTGGACGCCACCGGCACGGAATTGCCGCGGTCAGACCGCGGCTTCGGCGCGTTCGCGGCGCGCGGCCTCACGGGCCAGCGAGCGGTCGCGCATCTCCTCGAACTTCACGGCCTGACGTTCCAGGTCTTCGAGGAACGTGCCCAGTTCGTCGAGGGTCTCGGCGCCGTCGGCCCCGAAGTCGCGCTCGAAGATGTTCCACTTGCGCAGCACCGGCTGGACGACATCGTCCAGGTGCTGGCGCAGGTCGTAGATGCCGTGCTTGGCCATGAGCACGCCGTTGCGGCGGAAGTTCGGCATTCCCGCACCGGGCATCTGGAAGTTCTTCAGAACCTGGGTGATCGCCTGCAGTGTCTGGACGGGCGCGACGTCGAGGGCGGCCTCGCAGATGTTGCGGTAGAAGATCATGTGCAGGTTCTCGTCCGCCGCGATGCGCTGGAGCATCTTGTCGGCGATCGGCTCGTCGCACGCCTTGCCGGTGTTGCGGTGCGAGACCCGGGTGGCCAGCTCCTGGAACGTCACGTACGCGACCGAGTGCAGCATTCCGGTGTCGCCGGGCGAGGAGAAGCCGTTGGTCATGTGTTCCATGCGGGCGTTCTCGAGCGCGACCGGGTCGACACCGCGGGTCACGACCAGGTAGTCGCGCATGACGATGCCGTGCCGATTCTCCTCGGCGGTCCAGCGGCCGACCCACGTACCCCAGGCGCCGTCGCGGGAGAAGTTCTCGGCGATCTCGCGGTGATAGGACGGCAGGTTGTCCTCGGTCAGCAGGTTCGTGATCATCGCCGCCTTGGCGACCTCACCGAGCCGCGACTGCTCCGGGTCCCAGTCCACGCCGCCCATGGCCGCGAAGTTGCGGCCCTCGTCCCACGGCACGTAGTCGTGGGGGTGCCAGTCGCGTGTCATGGAGAGGTGTCGGTTGACGTTCGCCTCCGCTACGGGCTCCAGCTCGCGCAGTAGCTCCAGCTGAGTCATGACTCGCGTCATTCCGATTTCCCTCCGTGGTTGATTGACGCACTCCAGCCTACGGCACCGTAGGTTGCGTTCGGACGCACTGTAGGCACGATCGGTGGCGCGCATCTCAGCGTTTCCGACGAGTGCTTCAGATCACATCACGTGCCGTGGGACACGGTACAGGCTCCTGTGGGCGATCCCGACCACGACGCACGGTGATGCACGGGACGCACGAAAGCCGAGCGTGAAACGACTCGGGGCGGCGACATCGCGATGTCGCCGCCCCGAGTGGAGGTGCTGTGGTCAGCGCTTGCCGCCACCGAGCAGACCGCCCAGCAGGCCACCGAGCCCGCTGCCGGCGTTGCCGCCCAGCACGCTGCCGAGAACGTCGCCGAGTGCGCCTGCGCCGCCGGAACCGCCCGCCGCGCTGCCGAGGAGACCGCCCAGCAGATCGCCGAGGCCGCCCTGGCTCGGAGCCGACGCCGTCGCCGTGGTCGCGCCCTGTCCGCCGCCGGTGAGCTGCTTGGCGATGAACGACAGCACGATCGGCGCGAGGATCGGCAGGAGCTTGGCGACCAGTTCGTTGCCGCCGGTGCCGTTGACGCCGCCGAGGGTGCTGATGACCTGGTCCTTGTTTTCACCGAACACGTTGGCGACGATCTTGCTGCCGTCCTCGGTGTCCACGTCGGCCACGTTCACGCCGCCCTCGACGAGGTCACCGGAGTGGTTGTCCAGGGCGGAGAGCAGCGAGGCGGCACCGGCCGGATCCTTCGCGTTGGCGTCGAGACCACCGACGAGGGTCGGCAGTGCGGCGCGCACGGCCGTCTCCGCGGTCTGCTGGTCCACGCCGAGCCGCTCCGCGATCTGAGCGACAGGAATCTGGGAGAGAAGGTCGTCGAGAGTTGCCATGAGAACCTGTCTGGGTAAGGGGCGCTCCAGGATGCGATTTGCCCGTTGTGGCGAAGCCTAACCAGTCGTTCCCCGTCAGCCGTGCAAATTCGGCGCGCGTCGTTCGTGTACCGAATGTCCGTTCTCGATCACACGCCGGACTGCGCTGTGGGCCTGCGCACGGAGAGCAGGCCGCACAGCAGTGCGACCACGGTTCCGCTCAGGAGTAGGACGAATCCGTTCTGGTTCGTGAGCACGGTGCTGTGGTTGTCCCGGATGTACTCGCCGAACGACTGCTGCACCCGCACCGCCAGCACGACGACGACCGCGGTGCCGAGGATCGCGCCGGCCCACGCGGCCGCGACCGAGTCGAACAGTGCGGCGACCAGCAGCAGGATCGCGGCTGCGGCCAACGGCAATGCGAGGGACAGGTGCAACGGCAGATCGGGGCCGGCGAGCGCGCTCAGGTCGCCTCCCTCGAAACCGTCCCGCAGCGAGGCGAGTGGAATCTCGGTTGCCCGCACGCCTCCGACGACGGGAAGGAACGTCCCGATCCCCACTGCGATTGCGGACAGGAACAGACCAAGGTCGACGAAACTCCGCATGCCACTCCCATCGATCGTCGGATCGTTTCCGTGAGCGACCACACGGTATCCAAATTCGGCGCCGATTCCCGGATGAAAGGCGGGGCCGTGCCGCGATCCGTAGGGTGGAATACGCACGAAACGGACAGAGGGAAGGTGCGACATGTCGGACGAGACGCTCGAATCCGGGGTCGCCCGGACCGGCGCGCCGAAGTGGGTGAAGAGGACCGCGTGGGTGTTGCTGGGGCTGGTGGCCCTGGTCGTCCTCTACTTCGTCCTCGCGGCGTTCGTGCCCCGCTGGTGGGCCCAGCGGATCGCGGGCCTCGCCGACGGTGGGATGGTGCGGGGAACGTTGTGGGGCCTGATGTTCGGCTTCCTGTGCACGTTCGTGCCGCTGGCGTTGTTGTCGTGGGTGTGGCGCGTGCGCGACTGGCGGTATCACCGCGGGCTGCAGATCGTGCTCGCGATCGTCGCGCTCCTGGTCGCCGTGCCGAATCTGATGACTCTGAGCATCGTGCTCGGCGGCGGCAACGCGGCCCACGCGGGGGAGCGGATCCTCGATGTGGACGGTCCCGGCTTCCGGGGTGCGTCTCTCATCGGCGCCGTCCTCGGGGCCCTGGTGTTCGTGATCGCCGCCGTCGTGAGCATGCGTCACCGCAAACGCGGTGACGAACTGCGCCGCGCACGCGGCGAACTGGAACTGCAGCGCGCCGAGAAGGAAGCGGCAGCCGAGCGGGAAGCGCGGGAGCTGGAGCAGAGGAGGAAGTCCGACGCGGCGGACTGATCGGATCAGCCCGCCACGTCTCGGTGCCCCCAGTAGGGCTCGAACCTACGACCTGCGGATTAAAAGTCAG
>NZ_JADZGH010000169.1:7340-17437 GCF_015865005.1 Rhodococcus sp. CX | reverse complement strand
GCCCCGAACACCCGCTCCCCCAACCGAGCGAACGACACCGACACCCCGTCATCCGAGGAGACCGCCACCGCATCACCGAACGCGGCCACCGCCTCGGCGAACAACACCGGCAACACCGACGAACACCCCACACCCGGACCCAACGGCAACGACCCCACCGCCGACACATCCGACACCACCGACGCCGCCGCCTCCACCGACGACAACACCGACACCCCACCAACCCGCACACCCACATCCACCGCACACTGCGCCAGCACGGCGCGCACGGCCTCGGCCGCCCGGGCCGCGACGGATTCGTCGACGAGCGTGGGCAGGTAGGCGACCTCGACCGCGATCTCGTCGCCCGGGGTGACCTCGAGGGTCATCGGGTACTGCGTGGAGTCGCGCCCGCTCAGGCCGGCGAGGCCGAGCGCGTCGTCGTCGAGCATCGCGGTGAGCGCAGACTCGTCCATGGGGTACGACTCGAACACCACCAGCGTGTCGAACAGGCGCTGCTGCCCGGCGATGCTGTGCAGTTCGGTGAGCGACACGTGATGGTGGTCGAGCACCGACACCTGCTGCTCCTGCACCCGGACCAGGGCGTCTTCGAGCCGATCGGACGGGTCGAGTTCGACGACGACCGGAATCGTGTTGATGAACAGGCCGATAGCGGATTCGACGCCGTCGACCTGGGACGGGCGACCGGAGACGGTGGCGCCGAAGACGACGGTGGTCTGCCCGGTCTGCTGCGCGAGCGCCATCGCCCACGCGACCTGCGCGACCGTCGCGACGGTGACACCGCACGCGCGGGCCGCGGCGACGACACCGGCGCTGGTCTCGGCGTCGAGGGTGACGGGCACCGCCTGCGGGAACTCGGCGACCGAGACGCGCTCGGCCGGCGCGACGAGCGTCGGGCCCTCGACGGGGGCGAGCACCTGCTGCCACGCGGCGCGGGTCGCCTCCGGCTCCTGCTCGGCCAGCCAGGTCAGGAAGTTGCGGTAGCCGTCCCGGTCTGCACCGGTCGTGGACGAGGTTCCGCCGCGGTAGTTCTCGAGCAGTTCGGCCACGAGCAGCGGAGTCGACCAGCCGTCGATCACGGCGTGGTGTTCGGTCACCACCAGGCGATGCCGTTCCGGGGCGAGGACGACGAGCGCGCACCGCAGCAGCGGCGGCACGGCGGGGTCGAACCGGGCGTCGCGTTCGGCGTCGGCGACCCGGTCGGCAGCGGCGTCCGGATCCGCGTCGGCCGTCACATCGATCACCTGCCAGGGCATCGGGACGAACGTGGGCACGACACTGCGGTACGTGCCGCCCTCGTCGGTCACGAACGCGGACCGCAGGTTCGGATGCGCGTCGAGCAGTGCCTGTGCGGCGCGGTGCAGCCGGTCGCGGTCGAGCGGTCCGGTGAATTCGAAGGCGACCTGCCCGACGTAGACGTCGACGGCGTCCGAGTCGGCGTGCAGCTGTGATTCGAAGATCAGGCCCTGCTGCAGACCGGTCATGGGCAGCACGTCGGCGAGTTCGCCGAATCGCTGCTCCCACGCGCACACGTCGGCCTGCGAGACGCCGGTGTCGAGGAAGTCGCCCGGCGTGTGCCGGACGGTCGGCACGGTTTCGGCGTGCCCGGCGAGCGCGGTGGCAGCCTCCAACCAGGCTGTACCCAGAGAGCGGGCCTGGTCCTCGGTGAGAATGCCGGTGGCGTAGGTCAGGCGGGTCTGCAACCGGGGACCGTCCGGACCGTCGACGGTGACGGCGTTGATGTCCACGGCGGTCGCGGCGGGCATCTCCGGGCGGGTGTGCCCGAGGAGCCCTGCGAATCCCGGCAGTGCCGACCAGTCCCGGGCCTCCCCGGTGTGGGCGACGAACCGGCCCAGGTAGTTGAATCCGATCTGCGGGCGAGCGCAGCGAGCGAGCACGTCCTCCCCGACCGGGTCGAGGTACCGGGCGAGGCCGTGATCGATCCCGTCGGCTGCGGCGGCACGCAACTGTTCCTTGACGGTTCGCACGATTGCATCGTCGTCGAATTCGTCTGTACCGGTTGCGATTCCGGTGAGATCGAGCCGGACGGGGTACATCGCGGTGAACCAGCCGACCGTGCGGGACAGGTCGGCGCCGGAGACGAGTTCGTCTGCGCGGCCGTGCGTTTCGCGGGCGACGAGGACACTGTCGGTCACAGTGCCGCGGCCGCGGTGCCAGTTCACGACGGCGGTGGCCAGTGCCGCGTAGAGTCCGTCGTCGACGCTGCCGGCGTACACCCGCGGCAGGGTCGACAGCAGCGACCGGGTGGTCGCGACGTCCAGTTCGACGGTGACGTCCGCGGTGGACGCGTGGGTGTCGAGTGCCGGATCGAAGTCGCGGCTTCCGATCGGCGGCTCGAAGTCCCCGATCCGGGCGGCGAAGGACCGGGCACGGGCCTCGGTGTCGCCGGTGCGCGCCCGCTCGGCCAGCGCGGTGTTCCAGGTGCGGACGGACGTCGGCACCGGGTCGAGTTCCTCGCGGTTCCAGCGTGCGGCCAGATCTTCGAGCAGGACGCGCCAGGACACGCCGTCGACGACGAGATGGTGTGCGGCGATCAGCAGTGCGCCGCGCTCGTCCGCAGCGGCAGGAGCCAGGAACACCGCCTGCACCATCACACCGGCCGCAGGATCGAGACGCGCTGCCGCGGAGGCGAGTTCGGTGTGCACCTGCGCGTTCCGATCGGTGCCGGTTGCGACCTCGCGCACCAGGGCGTCGAGATCGATTGTCGTCTCGCGGGGCACGTCGAGTGCGTCGGGCGTGCCGTCACCGTCGGTGTCGACGAGGCGCGCACGCAGGATGTCGTGGTGCGCGATCACGTCCGCGAGAGCCGCGGCGAGGGCGCCGCGATCGGCTCCGACCGGCGTGTGCACGACGGTGGCCTGGCAGTAGTTCTCGTAGTGGCCGTCGCGGATCGTCGCGGTCGCGAGCGGCGTCAGCGGCACGAGTCCGGTTCCGTCGTCCGAGATCGCGGGGGCATCGTCGAGCGTGCGGGCCGACGCGGCCAGGGCCGCGACGGTGCGATGGGTGAACAGATCCCTTGCGGTGACCGCGATTCCGGCGCGCCGGGCGCGCGAGACGACCTGCAGGGACATGATGGAGTCGCCGCCGAGATGGAAGAAGTCGTCGTCGACACCCACCCCCTCCACACCGAGCACGTCCACGAACACCGAGCACAACACCCGCTCGGCCTCCGACACCGGCGCCCGGCCGGCACCGGCCGAGGCCACCTCCGGCTCCGGCAACGCCGCCCGATCCAACTTCCCGTTCACCGTCACCGGCAACGACTCGAGCACCGTCACCGTCGACGGCACCATGTACTCCGGCAACACCTCACCGGCCGCCGCCCGCAACTCCTCCGCCGACGCCTCCACCAGCAACGTCACATACGCCGCCAGATACGACTGCGACCGACCCGGCCGCTGCCGCACCACCACCGCCGCGGACCCCACCTGCGGCAACGACTCGAACACCGCCCGGATCTCGTCCACCTCGATGCGCTGACCGCGGATCTTCACCTGAAAATCCGACCGCCCCACATACTCCAAACCACCCGACGGCAACCACCGCACCAGATCCCCCGTCCGATACAACCGCCCACCGGGGGTGAACGGATCGGCGACGAACCGCGACGCCGTCAGGCTCGCCCGCGCGTGATAGCCCCGCGCCAGCTGCACCCCACCGAGATACAACTCACCCACCACCCCGACCGGCACCGGACGCAACCACCCGTCCAACACCACCACCGACGTATTGGCCACCGGCAACCCGATCGGCACGGACGCGCGGTCGTCGTCGGCGGGTCCGTAGGCGTGGTACGTGACGTCGACCGCGGCCTCAGTGGGGCCGTAGAGGTTGTGCACCCGGTCGCCGACGAGTTCGGCTGCCGCGTGGGCGGTCGCTGCCGGCAGCGCCTCACCCGAGCAGAAGATGCGGCGGACGGTCGCGAGGCGGTCCGGGGACGGCGCGGATTCGACGAACGCGGCCAGCATGGACGGCACGAAGTGCAGCGTGGTGATCCGCTCCGCGGCGATCACGTCGGTGAGGTACTGGGGGTCGCGGTGGCCGTCGGGCCGGGCCATCACGAGGGTGGCGCCGGTGATCAACGGCCAGAAGAACTCCCACACCGACACGTCGAAGCTCGAGGGGGTCTTCTGCAGGATCCGGTCGTCGGCGGTGAGCGGGTAGGTGTCCTGCATCCACACCAGGCGGTTCACGATCGCCTCGTGGGTGACGACGACGCCCTTGGGCCGGCCGGTGGACCCGGACGTGTAGATCAGGTAGGCGGCGTCGCGGACGGTGAGCGGCCGGTCGGCGTGCGCCGCGTCGGTGCGGGTCTCCGCGGTGGTGTCGGCCGCGGTGTCCGCGGCGATGACGGGCACGGTCAGGTCCGCGAGGAGATCGGCTCGGTCGGCGGCGGTGGCGTCGGTGACGACCGCGGCGGGTTCGGCGTCGCCGAGGATGTAGGCGATCCGGTCCGCCGGGTAGGCGGTGTCGACGGGGACGTACGCGGCGCCGCTGCGCAGGATTGCGCACAACACCAGCGGCAGCCGCTCGGAGCGGGCGAGGAGCACCGCGACCCGATCCCCCACCCGGACGCCGTGTTCGCGCAGGCGATTCGCGAATCGGTCGACAGCCGCATCGAATTCGCGGTAGGTCAGCGTGCGGTCCTCGAACCGCACGGCAGGGGCGTCGGGCGTGCGGCGTGCCTGCCGGACGAGCAGGTCGTCGAGGGTGGCAGGTTCGAGTTCGCGGACGGCTCCGGCGCCGAGTTCGGCGACCGTTGCCAAGTCGGTGTCCAGCAGCATCGCGGTGCGCGCGACGGGCGTGCCGTCGGCAGCGAGCGCCGCCTCGACGAAACGGGCCAGTCGCAGTGCGACGAGTTCCAGGTCCCTTTCGCTGTAACGGTCGGCGTCGGCGTCGAACTGCAGCTCGACGGCGCCGGCGGCGGTCTGGCGCACGGTCAGGGACAGATCGCGCACCGGTCCGCGCGCGAGCGAATGCACCTGGGCGTCGAGGCCGTGGAAGCGCAGCTCGTCACCGAACGGTTTGATGTTGAGCCACGGTCCGGACACGGCGGCACCGGATTCGGTACGAACGTCACGGGCGATCCGCTCTCCGCGGTACCGCCCGTGGGCACCGGCTGCACGGATCGCGGCGATCGCGGCGGCGGTCACGGACTCCGCGGTGGCGTCGGCGGCGACCGGAATACGCAGCGGCACGACGTTGACCGCCATCGTCGGGACCGTCATCGCGGCGGAGCCGAAGCGGTTCATCAGGGGGAACTCGAGGACGACCTCGCCGTTCCCGGTCCAGCCGGCGACGAACGCCGCGGTGAGCGCGGCCAGTGCGTCGCCCCACGTTCCGCGGGCGGTGCGGCCGAGCGCGGACAGCGCGGTGGTCGACTCGGGGTCGAGCACGTGGGCGTGGGAGCGCACGCGCGCCGCGAATCCGGCCGCGGCGTTGCCGGTGGACAGGGTCACGGCGTCGGGGGCGCCGGACAGGGTCTGCGTCCAAAAGGCGCGGTCCTGTTCGAATTTCTCCGACGCCTCGTACTGCTCGTACTCCGCGACGACCGCGTCGACCTTCCCGAACCACGAGTCGGGGGCGGCCTCGCCGCGCACGGCGGCCGAGTATCGCTCGGCGGCGCGGCGACCGAGAAGACCGAGACCGAATGCGTCGAGGACGATGTGGTGCGCGGTGAGCACCACGATCGCGTGATCGTCGGCGAGCAGGAGGATCCGGGCCGCGACGCAGGGATCGGTTGCCGGGTCTATCGCCTGCCGATCGGCAAGACGCTCCCGGGCCGCTGCTTCCGGATCGGGCAGAGCGCTGAGGTCCTCGATGGGGACCGCGGTGACGTCGTGGGCGCCGATCCACTGGACGACCCGTCCGTCCTCTTCACCGAAACGAGCCGAGAGGCCGTCGGCCTCACCGAGGGTCGCAGAAACGGCGTCGACGAGTGCCGTCGAGTCGAGGGTGCCGCGGAGTTCCCAGGCGTGCGAGACGACGTAGACCGCGGGTTCCTCGACCGCCTGCTGTCCGAACCACACACCGGCTTGAGCACCGGTGACGGGGATGGCGCGAACGACGGCAGTCGACATCATGAATGAAACTCCCAGGACAGCGCCCTCGGAGGCTCCTCCGAGGTCGAGCGGACACGGCAAGTTCGGCTCGGGTCACACGCCCACCCGAGTCGACAGTTAGCTGAGCCTACCTTCAGTTAGGTAATCCTGAAATGCCCTCCCCTCCGCGCGTCGCCGACCGGCACGCGGAGGGAGAAGCCTTACTGGACAATGCCCTAGAGAAAGAAGAGTTCGGCACGCCGGTGACCGCTACGGGGAGCCCTCGTCACCTGCGCCGTCCCCGCCCGGTTCCCGCAGCCACCGGCGCCGGTGTTCCCGCAGCTCGTCTTCGCGGCGGGCACGGTAGTGCGCCAACGCCGCCGACAACAGATCACCGAGATGATGACGGTGATTGACCCGAGGTCTCTGCTCCGGGTCGATGTGCGGTGGCGGGATCCATTCGGTCCGTCCCGGATACTCCGAATCTGCCGACGCGACGCGTGTTTCCCAGCCGCCGGGCCCGTCGTGCACCAACGCATGACACGCATCGCAGGCCAGGTCCTCATTGCCGATGTCGGTGGCTCCACCGTCCCGCCATTCGGTGATGTGATGCACCGCCGTGAGTGTCGCCGGTGCATCGCAGCCCGGGCGGGTGCAGCCACCGGACGCGGCGATCAACGCCAGCCGCTGATCGGCCGACGCCAGGCGCTTGGCGCGGCCGAGATGCAACGGCCGGCCGTGGTGATCGAAAATCGCCAGCACCGGATGCGCGGTCTCGGCCATGCGCAGCGCGTCGCGGATCGGCACCAGCCCGCCGGAGGCGGTGGTCACGATGCCGGTCGCGTCCTCGAGTTGCCTGACGGTCATGGTCAGGATCGCGGTCACCGGCAATCCTCGGTGGCTGCCCAGCACACCCGACGACAACAACTGCCGCAGGGCGACTTTCAACGCGTCGTGGTTGCGTTGCACCGCGGTGCGGGTGTCGCGGGCCGCGGCCTTCGCGAGCGCATCGCGGTCCAGGGTCTCGGATTCGACATCACCGGAAGGTGATTCGGGGTCGTCCGGATTGTTCATGCCAGGCCGGGCGAGTTTCGCCAGCACCGGTTCGAGCAGCGCCCGGGTTTCGGGGTCGATCAGCCCGGAGATCGGGGTCATGAGATCGACGCCCTGCTTGCCGATCCGCAGACCACGGCGCCGCTTGCGTTCCTTCTCGTCCGGAACGTCCCCGTCCGGATTCAGATACGCGAGCAGATGCGCCCCGATCTTGGCGACTTCCTCGGGCGTGACCGAGCAGGCCGCGTCCGCGAGGATCTGCTCAGCGACGGTGATCTCGTCGAACCCGACCCCGTGCGGCACCTTCCGCATCACCTTCGCGACCGCGGCGACATGATCCGGTCCGATCGCCCCAGCCCGCTGTGCCGCGGCGGTGGCGGGCAGTTCCGGTTCCATGTCCTCGCCGTCGAGGGAATGCCAGGTGCCGACCTTCTTCGCGCCCCTGACCCGCCGGGCCGCGTCGGCGCCGGAGATCCGCAGCGTGCCGACCAGGAAGTCGTTGACCGACCGGCACCCGAGGTCCTCCGGGACCCGTCGTTCGACGGTCTCGACAATCATTCGATGGCCGACGGCTGCGGCCTTGCGCAGGACGGTTTCGAAGCGCTGGAAGAACTCGACCAGATCGTCGTTCGACAAGCCGGTGAGGTCGTCCTCGAGCAGGCCGTCGACCGCGGCGTCGAGCGCGGCAAGCCGCGCCCCGACCTCGCCCCCTCGCACCCCAATCGAAAGCATGTTCGAATCGTAGCGAAGGGGTCCGACAGAAAGCACTGAACGAGTCAACCGCCGGAATTCCGTCTAAGGTGACTGCACATGGAGCCATCCGAGGTGCCCGCGGTCCAGGCAACCTACCGCCTGCAATTGCGGGGCGACGGGCTGCGATTCGACGACGCCGCAGCGCTCGTCGACTACCTCGCCGAACTCGGGATCAGCCACCTCTACCTGTCCCCCGTACTCACCGCGACGGTCGGATCGACCCACGGCTACGACGTCACCGACCCGGCCACGGTCTCCGATGCGCTCGGCGGCCTAGCCGGGCTCGAAGCACTCGCCGCTCGCGCCCGCTCCCGCGGCATGGGCCTGGTGATCGACATCGTGCCCAACCACGTCGGCGTCGCCGACGCCCGCCAGAACCGCTGGTGGTGGGATCTGCTCCAGCACGGGCAGCAGTCCCGGTACGCCCGGCACTTCGACGTCGACCGGGAATCCGATGGTGCCGACGGGAAGATCGCGCTGCCCGCACTGGGCTCCGGCGACGGCCCCGACGACCTGACGGTGGATCGCACCGGGCCGGAACCCATGCTCGCCTACTACGACAAGCGGTTTCCCGTCGCACCCGGCACCGACACCGGAACCGCCGCCGAAGTACACGAGCGGCAGGCGTACCGGTTGGTGCCGTGGGACTCGGGACTCGTCGGCTATCGGCGGTTCTTCACGATCGACGATCTCGCGGCGGTGCGCGTCGAGGATCCCGCCGTGTTCGACGATGCGCACGTACAGGTCGCCGAGTGGGTGGCGGACGGACTTGTCGACGGAATCCGGGTCGACCACCCGGACGGTCTCGCGGACCCGACCGGATATCTCGTCCGGTTGCGGACGCTGCTCGGGCCGGACCGCTGGCTGGTGATCGAGAAGATCCTCGGCGCCGACGAACCGCTCGATCCGACGCTGCCGGTGGACGGCACTACCGGGTACGACGCATTGAACGAGCTCGCAGCCGTATTCGTCGATCCGCGAGGCGAATCGGCTCTGACCGAACTCTCCCGCAGGTGTACCGGCACGGCCGAGGACGCGGCATGGTTCCACGAGCAGGAGGTGCAGTCGAAACGCGCCGTCCTGACCGAGGGACTGGCACCGGAGGTTCGCCGGCTCGTGCGTGCGGTGCGGTGCGACGGAGGCACGGCCGGTGTCGACTCGGATGCGCTGCGTGAGGCGGTGGTCGCGGTCGCGGCGGCGCTGCCGGTGTATCGGGCGGATTATGCGCCGCTCGCCGGCATGCTGCCGCGGATCGTCGGCGAGGTCGCGGGTGCTCGCCCCGAACTCGAGGCAGCGCTGCAACTGCTCGTCCGGGCGTTGTCCACCGGAGGGGAAGCGGTGGCCCGGTTCGGCCAGGTGTGCGGCGCCGCGACCGCGAAGGCGGTGGAGGACCGACTGTTCTACCGTGCCTCCCGGCTGATCTCGTTGCAGGAGGTCGGGGGGCAGCCGGGAGGGTTCGCGATGCCGGTCTCGCAGTTCCATCTGGCGTGGCAGGAGCGGGCACGGCGGTGGCCGCAGGCGATGACCGCCCTGTCGACACACGACACCAAACGCAGCGAGGACGTCCGCGCCCGCATCTCGGTGCTCTCCCAGGTCGCAACACAGTGGGCCGCTCACCTGGCCGAGTGGGACGGTCTCGCACCGAGTCCCGACCCCGCCTTCGGATCCTTCCTGTGGCAGACCCTGTTCGGAGTGTGGCCCGAGGACGGGGTGGTCACCACCGAGCTACGCGGACGGGTCCACGAGTACGCGCGAAAGGCACTGCGGGAGAACGGGACACGAACGACGTGGACGCAGGTCGACGACGGGTTCGAGGCCGCGGTCGCGGGCTGGATCGACGCCGTGATCGACGGTCCGGTACACGACGCGATGACCTCGTTCGTCGGCTCGGTCTCCCGGCACGTCGCGGCGGTGTCGCTCGGCCAGAAGTTGCTGCAACTGCTCGGACCGGGGATTCCCGACGTGTACCAGGGCACCGAACTGTGGGACGACTCGCTCGTCGATCCCGACAACCGGCGCCCGGTGGACTTCGACGTCCGCCGCCGACTGCTCGCCCACCCCGAGGCGGCGCCGCCGAAGTTCCGGGTCGTGCGCGAGGCGCTGCACCTGCGCCGGGCGCGGCCGTCGAGTTTCGTCGGCGGCGCGTACGTGCCACTGGTCGCGGCGGGTCCCGCCGCCGGCCATCTCCTGGCATTCGGACGCGGACCGGTCGCCGACGACCTCGACGTC
>NZ_JADZGH010000169.1:0-7330 GCF_015865005.1 Rhodococcus sp. CX | reverse complement strand
CCGCGACATCGGCTGGGAGGGAACGGTTCTCGATCTTCCGTCGGGAAGCTGGACGGATCGGCTCACCGGCCGGGCCTTCACCGGCTCGGTACCCCTGAGCGAGATCCTCGGCACCCTGCCGGTCGCGGCCATCGCCCGCGACGACGGGTGAACATCGCCCGCGACGGGACGGACCGAAGGTGTCCTCTCGCGGACGATCGTCCGTACTGTCGAACCTTCGTTACGAGCGCCTCGCGGGAGTGCTAGGTTTCACACATGACCGCGGAGGGGGCCGCCGTGTCCACACGTACCGTCGCTCGTCAGTGCACCCTGTGTGAGGCGCACTGCGGAATACGCGTCACCGTCGACCACGACAGGGTCACCCGCATCGAGGGCGATCCCGATGACGTGCTCTCGCACGGCTACATCTGCCCGAAGGCCACCGCGCTCGCGGATCTGCACCACGACCCGGACCGGCTCCGTCGCCCGATGCGACGCGTCGGCGACGGCTTCGAGGAGATCGGCTGGGACGAGGCGTTCGCGCTGGCCGGCGAACGGTTGCGCGCCGTCCGGCGACGGCACGGTCGCGACGCGATCGCGATGTACCTGGGCAACCCGGCCGCACACAGCTCGTCGGTCGTCTACGGCATCGCGCTGCGTGTCGCCCTCCTCACCCGCAAGTTCTATTCGGCGTCCTCGATCGATCAGTTCCCGCAGGAGTTCGCGGCGTGGAAGATGTTCGGCTCGAACGTGCTGATGCCGATCGCCGACATCGACCGCACCGACCGACTGCTGATCCTCGGCGCCAATCCCGCGGTGTCCAACGGCTCGATCACCACGATGCCCGACGCCCGCGGCCGCATCGCCGCGATCCGGCGCCGCGGTGGATCCGTGGTCGTCGTCGACCCGCGGCGCACCGAGACGGCGCGGCTGGCGGACGAGCACGTCGCGGTGCGTCCGGGCGGCGATCCGTACCTGCTGCTCGGCATGCTGCACACGATCCTCGCCGACGGCACCGGCCCGGCACCGGGCACCGTGCCGCTGACCGGCATCGAGGACCTCGCCGAGCTGGTCGCACCCTGCACGCCCGAGGCGATGGCGCCCCGCGCCGGGGTGGACGCGGACACCATCCGGCGCCTGGCCCGCGACCACGCCGCGGCCCGGTCCGCGATCGCGTACGCCCGCATCGGTGTCTGCCATCAGGTCACCGGCACCCTCACCCACTGGCTGGTGAACACGCTCAACGCCGTGACCGGAAATCTCGACCGGCCGGGCGGCCAGATGTTCGCGACGCCACCGATCGACGCGGCCCGTCTCGTGCGGCTCTTCGGTTCGGGCTACGGCCTGTGGAACAGCCGCACCGGCGAGCACAAGTCGTTCCGGACCGAACTGCCGGTGGTGGGTCTGGCCGACGAGATGCTCGGTGACGCAGCGGGTTCCGGCGGCCCCGTCCGCGCGCTGGTCACCTACGCCGGAAACCCGGTGCTGTCCACCCCGCAGGGAGGCCGTCTCGACGAGGCCCTCGAGGGTCTCGACTTCTTCGTCGCGGTCGACATGTACCTCACCGAGACGTCCCGGCACGCCGACCTGATCCTTCCGCCGGTGTCCCACCTCGAACGCGAGGAATTCGACTTCCTGTTCCCGGTCTTCTCCGTCCGCAACAACGCACGGTTCAACGCTCGGGTGTTCGAGCCTGCGGCGGACGCGCTCGAGGACTGGCAGATCCTGTCGCGCCTGGTCCTCGAGGTGCTTCCGCTTCCGTTGCGGTCGCGGCTGACTCGTCCTCTCCGCGCCCTGCTCGATCGAGTCAGCCCACTGCGGCTCGGTGCGCTCGGTGTCCTGACCGGCCCGCACGGTGTGCTGCGCCGCGGGCTTCGGGGCCTGACACTCGGGAAGATCCGGCGCTCCCCCGGCGGAGTCGACCTCGGGCCGCTGCAGCCGCGGCTGCGTTCCCTGCTGGCCACCCGGGACCGCCGAGTGCATGTGGCGCCGCCCGAATTCGTCGACGAGACCCGCCGCCTGCTCGCCGAGACCGAGAACGACGCGCGGGACACCGAATTCGACCTCCGCCTGATCGGACGCCGGCACCTGCGGTCGAACAACTCGTGGATGCACAACATTCCGACGATGGTCAAGGGCCGCGACCGGTGCACGGTCCTGATGCATCCCGACGACGCGGCGTCCCGGTCGCTCGTCCACGGCCAGCCGGTGACCGTGCGCTCCCGGACCGGCAGCATCGTGGTGCCCGTCGAGGTCAGCGACGAGATCCGGCCGCGATTCCGCACGGCTGGGGTCACGACGAGAAGGGTGTCGGCTGGTCCACGGCCGCCGCCCACCCCGGCGCCAACGTCAACCTGCTGCACGATCCGGCGGTCACCGACACCTTCACCGGCAACGCCGCAGTCAACGCGACGATGGTGAACGTGGCCGCGACGACCACCGCGGGCACCGCCGTCAGACCGTCCGATTGACCGTGCGGATGCCGACCCACAACCCGACCGCGCAGGTCGCGAACGCGGCGACGAAACCCCACGCGACGTCGCTGTCCCACAGCGTGCCGGTGAACAACGCACGCTCGGCGTCGACGATGTAGGTCAGCGGGTTCACCTTGGCCGCCGCCTGCATCCACGCGGGACCCGAGTCGAGCGGCAGCATCATGCCGGCGAGCAGCAGCAGGGGGAAGATCACGGACTGCTGGACGCCCCAGAACAGCCACTCCCGGCCCTTCGCCGCCAGGCCCAGCGCGTAGGACAGCGCACCGAGACCGATCCCGAAGATGCCCAGGATCAACAGGCCCACGAGCACCTGGATCGGATAGAAGGCCAGGCCGAACGGGATCGCGGCGACCGTGATGAGCAACGCCTGCCCGACGAGCGGTGCGAACTCCTTCAGTGCGCGGCCGACGAGGATGGACGAGCGGTCCAGTGGTGTTGCGAGGATGCGTTCGTAGGCACCGGTCATCAACTCGTACAGCAGGTTGCCGCCGACCATGCCGGTGCCGAAGATCGCGATCATCACGAGCACACCGGGCAGGAACCACTGCAGCGCCGTATCCCCACCGATGCCACCGGCGCCGAGCATGCCGTCGAGCAGCGGACCGAACAACGCGAGGAACACCAGCGGTTGCAGCAGCGAGAAGATCAGCGTGAACGGATCGTGCAGCACGACGAGGATCTCGCGCGTGAACACCGCCCCGGTGTCGTGGAGCCACTTGCGTAGCCGCGAGCGATCTTCCAGGACACAGGATTCGGCCGCGGTCCGGTCGATCACGTAGGTCATGCCGCCTCCTCGCGCAGGGACCTGCCGGTCAGATTGAGGAACACGTCGTCGAGCGACGCGGGTTTCACGTCGGTCGAGGTGACGGACACGCCCGCGGCGTCCAGGGCTCGCATCAGCGGCGGAACCAACTCGGGGCCGTTGCGTGTGCTGAGTGCGAGCCGCACCGCGCCCGTGCCGGTCACCGATTCGGTCACGGAGACGACGGCGGACGGCAGCACCGACCGTGCGGTCGCCGGGCTCTGCCCCGCGGCCAGTTCGACGGTGACGACATCGTCGGCGTAGTCCCGTTCGAGCACCTCGGGTGCGGCGTCTGCAATGACGGTGCCGTGGTCGATCAGCACGATCCGCTCGGCCATCGCGTCGGCCTCGTCGAGGTAGTGAGTGGTGAGCAGCAGCGTCATACCGTTCTCCTCACGCAATCGCAGGACGTGCTCCCACAGATTCGCGCGGGCGTGCGGGTCGAGGCCGGTGGTGGGCTCGTCCAGGAACAGCAGGCGCGGATGGTTCATCAGTCCCATCGCGACGTCGAGCCGGCGGCGCTGTCCGCCCGAGAGGGATTGCACGGTGCGCTTCTCCAGACCGGTCAGTTCCAGCGCCTCGAGCAGGTCCGCGGCACGTCGTTTCGCGACGTCGCCGGGGACGGAATAGAACCGCGCCTGGTTCCGCAGTTCGTCGCCGACCCGGTACGAGTAGCCCCCGGCGTTGCCCTGTCCGACGTATCCGATGCGGGCCCGCACCGCGGCCGGCTCGTGCACGACGTCGCGGCCGGCGACCTCGGCGGTTCCGGAGGTCGGCGTCAGCACCGAGGTGAGCATCCTGATAGTGGTCGACTTTCCGGCGCCGTTGGGGCCGAGGATCGCCACGAGTTCCCCTTGGGCGACATCGAGGTCGATGCCTTTGACCGCCTCGACGGTCTCTTTCCTGCGGCGAAAGGTCTTGGTCAGTCCTCTCGCCCGAATCGCGTTTCCCGTACGGTGTACCGATTCAGTCACAGATTTGACGGTACGCTGTACGAAAAGCACGCGCAACGGCATCTTCCGAGGAGTTCGAGTGGTCGAGATCGATCCGGCCGACAACACCACACCCCCGGCGGGCGACAAGCGATTCGCACCCTTGTGGGAACCGCCGGCAGCTCCGACGCGTGGCCGGCCCGCGCGCGTGAACCGCACGCAGATCGTCGACGCCGCGGTCGCGATCGCCGACGAGCGCGGACTCGACGCGGTGTCGATGCGCTCGGTCGCGCGGGCGCTCGGCGTCGGCACGATGACCCTCTATTCGCATGTGCCGTCCCGGGACCATCTGATCGATGCCATGATCGACCGCGCCTACGCCGACCTCGCACTGCCCGACCCGGAACTGCCGTGGCGCACCGCGCTCGAAACCTATGCGCGCGGGTACTTTTCGCTGCTGCGGACCCATTCCTGGCTCCTCACCGTGAACACCTGGCGAATGCCGTTGGCACCCCACGTCTTCGACGCGGACGAGGCCGCCTTCCGGATCCTCGTCGACACCGGCCTGACCGCGAACCAGGTCGTGGAGACGATCGGCATCGTGCGCCAGGCCGTGTCCGGGTTCGCGCGCGCCGCCGCTGCGGAGATCGCCGACGAACGCGACCAGGGCACCGACTACGAGGCGTACTGGTCCGCGCAGACCGACTTCTGGGAGAACACCTTCGACCCGGCCCGCTACCCGACGATGACGCGGTTGTGGACGATGGGGGCGTTCGACGACGCCGCCACTCCGTTCGACCTGCGCATCGGCGGGCTGCTCGACACCATCGAGCTGCTCATCGAGCGGGCCGGGGACTCCGGTAGCGCTGTCCCGTCGTTCGACGAGTGCGTGCGCATGTCCGGACCCGACCCTGCCGGGTGTGCGGACGTCGACACAGCCGACGCTTGAGCTCCGAGCTTCCGCACTCCCCCGCCGGGCTACGCAGGCGTCAGCGCAGCCGAAGCAGACTCATCGCCATCGCCGTCCCGGATCCCCCGAGTTCGCTGGTGTACCGGCGGATCACGTCGATGTCGTCCGCGTGGGTCACCCTCGGCGACCCTGCGACGACACGCGCCTCCGCGATGCGCCGGGCCAGTTCCGTGCGCTGCTGCACGGCGGCGACAATGCCGGCGTCGAGCCGGTCCATCTCGTCGTAGAGCCGGTCGACCTCGAGTTCGGCGAGGGTGGGTCTGATGATCGCAGTCACGTCGTTTTCTCCTTCTGGTGATGGGTACGGGTTTCGGTCCGACCGGTGGTCAGCACAGGGCGCGGCGGTACCGGCGTGCGAGCGGGATCGCGCATCCGCCGATCAGGACGGCCGACCACGCGAGTATCCGGACCAGCGGTTCGGCGACGGGACCACCGAGCGAGAACGCCTGCATGGTCTCGACCGCCGCGGTCATCGGCTGGTTCTCCACCAACGGTCGGATCCAGCCGGGATAGGCGGTCGCCGGAACGAAACCCGGGTTGAAGAACAGCAACAGCGTGCACAGGAGCGAAACAGCCTCGACCACACCGGTATTCGACCAGGTCAGACCGATGGTGGTGACGAGGACCGCGAAGCCGACGCCGAAGATCACCGGTACAGCCACGAATCCGAGCGCGGCGAGAGCCCCGGCGTGGAACCGGAATCCGAGTGCTGTCCCGACGGCCAGGATCACCGTGGTGGTCGCGGCGATCCGCACCGCCTCCGCAACCGAGCGCGACAACAACGCCGACGCCCGGTGGACCGGCAGTGTCCACAGCCGTCCCGGCAGGCCCGCCTCGCATTCACGACGGAGGTTGATCGTTCCGGCGAGCGAACCGAGCAACGCGCTCATCACCGCGACCATGGGTACCGTGCCGTACAGCGCGTCGTGACCGGCGAAGGCCGTGACCTGCCGGCCCAGCACGACGTCGAGCATCACCAGCATCGCGACCGGATAGGCGAGGGTCTGGACCACGGTCATGGGGTCCCGGCGCCAGCGGGTGAGCAGTCGGCGCGACTGCAACCAGGTGTGCGGCAGCAGCATCCGGATCGAGTTCTCCGCCGCGGGAACGATTGTCGTCACAGGAATCCCCTGAGTCGTGGGGGTGCCGGTCGTCGTGGTCATGCTCGCCTCCCGGTGACGCGCACCGCCATCCATCCGACGATCCCGAGCAGGGCGCACAGCCACAGCAGCGTCGGAACCAGCAGGTGGGCGTCGAAATTGCCGTCGGCCAGTGCGCGCAGCGTGATCGTGAACTGGGAGACCGGCTGATTGCGCACGATCGGCTGGGCCCACTGCGGAAACTGTTCGAGGGGAAGGAATCCGCACGAGAACATGCCCAGGACGAGTTGCGGAACGGCCAGCGCGCGAGTGGTGGCCTCCGGGCTGCGTGAGAGTGTGCCCAAAACGTCGGCGGCGAGTGTGAGGATCACCCCGATCGCCAGTGCAGCCGTGCAGAACGCCACCGCGGCGGTGGGTCCGGCATCGAAACGGAAACCGATCACGTGGCCGCACACCACGGCAACGGCGACCGCGAGCACGCAGCGCACGGTGCTCGCCGAGACCCGTGCGGTGACCGGGACGACCGCGGGTATCGGCATCGCCGCGAACCGCCGGTCGACGCCGCGCACCGCGTCGGTGGCCGCGACGAACGCGGCGGTGATCGCCGTGAACGACACCGCCTGCAGGGCGATCAGCGGCATGAGGAACCGCCCGTATTCGACGGTGCCGCCGGAGAACCGCGTGATCACCGCGTGCAGCGGGACGTAGAAGCCGAGGGTGAACACGATCGGCGCGATCAGCGCGGTCAGCATCGATCCGCCGCGCAGCGCCGATCCCAGCCCACGGGCCGTGAGCACCCACCACTGGCGGATCGGTGTGCTTTCGGAAGCGAGGCTGGTCATGCCGCGACCTCCAGCGGTGCCGTTTCGCTTCCGGTGAGAGTGAGGAACACCTCGTCGAGCGACGGGCGGCGCAGCGCGATGTCCGCGATCTCGATGCCCCGCGCCGCGACCGCAGCGGCGACCCGGGCGAGGGTGCCGGCCCCGTCGGGTGCGGGCACCGCGACCCGGTCGGCTCCGATCTCGACCGCTCCGTAGGTGAGGGTGCGGACA
>NZ_JADZGH010000168.1:85411-88202 GCF_015865005.1 Rhodococcus sp. CX | reverse complement strand
GTGCGGCGGCGCGGGCGGCCTCCTCGGCCTGCCGCTGCCGGTCCCACGCCGCGTATTCGGCGCGCTGGTTCTCGAGCCCGGCGACGTTCTGCCGGGCCGCATCCAGTTCGGCCTGCGCCGCCGCACGCTCGATCTCGATCCGCTGCTTGTCCGCCGCCTGCTGGTCCAGTGCCGACCGGGCCTGCGCGATCGCGGCCTCGGCGTCGGCCTTGCGCTGTTCGGCCGCCTCGGCCGCCGCGTCGGCCTCCTGCTTGGCCGCCCGCGCACGGGAGTTGTTGTTCGCTTCCTCGGTGCGGGCACGTTCGAGCGCGTCGAGCACGGCATTGCGCCCCGCCGACAGCAGGCGCATCACCTGGGCACGATCGAGGAGCTCGTCCGGGCCCGCCGAACCGAGGAACGCGGACAGCGACGCGGCGTTGATGCCGCGGGTGTAGCTGCTCCGGGCGAAAGCGTCGAAATCGCTCTGCGCCTGCTGGATCCGGATGCCGGCGTCGCGGAGCGCCTGCTGCGACTGCACGACGGCGTAGGCGGCCGCGTCGGCGGTATCCCGGGCGTTCTGCAGGTCCACCAGCGCGCGGTTGACGTTCTCGCGTTTGATCGCGACCTGGTTCTCCAGCTCGGCGAGCTGCTGATCGGCGGACGCGATGCGCACGATCAGCTCGCCGACGCGGCCGAGGCCCGTGTCGACGGCCGCTCCGGCGGCAGCGAGTGCGTCGTCGCTCGGGTTCGGAGGTGGTTCCGGAACCGCCCCCACCGAGGCCGCGGTCCCCACGAACAGTGACGCGACAAGTCCGAGTGCGATCAACAGCCGGCGTCCGATGAACAGCCGTCCGGCCGACAGCCGCGA
This sequence comes from Rhodococcus sp. CX, assembly GCF_015865005.1. Lineage (NCBI taxonomy): Bacteria > Bacillati > Actinomycetota > Actinomycetes > Mycobacteriales > Nocardiaceae > Rhodococcus > Rhodococcus sp. CX. Next base: position 87,355 of record NZ_JADZGH010000168.1, on the reverse strand, counting down.
TCCGGCCCACGGCCGTGGGCCGGTTCCCCCACCGCGACGATGCCGCCGCGACCCGAACCGTCGCGTATCCCCCCCGTGGAAACCGAAGCGCCTCACATCATTTCTCCCTCGGTGGTGTCGGGGACGAACCCGATCCGCCGCGCCGAGGGAAGGACTGCACGCTGCATCGGATCGCGCGCCGCGCGATCTGTCCGCAGAGCCGTTCCCGCCGTCGTGGACTGCGGTCCCACGACGGCAAGTGCGACACTCCTTCCCCAAGAGCGCCAAAGGCACCGTACGACACAAAGGGCTCATTTCGCGCGACAGTCACAGATAAAGCCGCAAAATTTTGTCCGTGTCGACGAAGCCGCGGCCCGGGTGAGGGCACGGAAAAACGGCCGCTCGGATGCGGAGCGGCCGGGTGAGGGGTGTTCGCTACCGCGCGTCGGGTTCGACGAACGCGGCCTCGTCCTTGCGGCGGCGCACGGCCTTGGCGGCCGCGGTCGCGCCGGCGGCGGCCGCGACGAGGACGATCAGCACGACGGTCCAGGCGGTCCAGTCCGGACCGGGTTCGGTGATCGAGTCGACGAAGTTGCGGGTGGAGACGACCGGGTCGCCGGTGTACGTGCGGTCCTGTGCCGCCTCGAGGGTCACCCGATCGAGGCTGTCGCTGTAGGCGCCGACCCAGCCGGGGCTGAGCACGAGCACGGTGCCGCCCTGCTCGCTACCGACCTCGGTCGCGAGGTCGCGCAGTTGCGAATCGATCCGCGGGTCCCGGTCGACGACGATCACGCGCAGCTCGATGCCGTGGTCGTGGGCGCGTTCCACCTGCTCGACCAGGTCGTCGACGCGGTCGGACGGCGCGGAGACCCCGTCGTCGGCGAGGTCTGCCAGCACCTGCTCGAGCGTGACGCTCGGCGGGAGGTCCGTGGCCGATGGCACAGGAATTCGTGGCAGTGGCGCAGACATCTCTCTCCGGTGGTGCGGGGACGGGACCGGCGGTCGGGTCCCGGTGAGTCGGGTGGACTCGCAGAACCCGCGCGCGGCGACATCCGCACCCTACGCGATCGGCGCGGACGGCCGGCCCGCACCGGCACCCGGGCGCGGTGCAGGACACAACCGAGGGTTGCGCCGCGCGCATTGCAGGACAAGCGTACTGTTAGACTCGGTGCGAGACGCCACGACACCACCACCCCCGCCCCCTGGGACCACGGTGCGGTTTCGTGTGCCTCGCTTCGGCCGTCGACACAGCCCCGTCGGCGGCGAGCCTCATCTACGAGTGGAGCTGACGTGAGCACCAGTATTGATTCGTTCGGCGCCAAAGGGACGCTGGAGGTCGGAGAGAACTCGTACGAGATCTTCCGCCTCTCCGCTGTTCCCGGCACCGAGAAGCTGCCCTACGCTTTGAAGGTTCTCGCGGAGAACCTGCTGCGCACCGAAGACGGTGCGAACATCACCGCTGACCACATCCGCGCCATCGCGAACTGGGATCCCTCGGCCGAGCCGAGCGTCGAGATCCAGTTCACCCCTGCCCGCGTGATCATGCAGGACTTCACCGGTGTGCCCTGTGTGGTCGACCTCGCCACCATGCGTGAGGCCGTCACCACGCTCGGCGGCGACCCGAACAAGGTCAACCCGCTGTCGCCGGCCGACATGGTCATCGACCATTCCGTCATCCTCGACTACTTCGGCACCGCCGACGCGCTCGAGCGCAACGTCGACCTCGAGTACCAGCGCAACGGCGAGCGCTACCAGTTCCTGCGCTGGGGCCAGGGCGCGTTCGACGACTTCAAGGTCGTCCCCCCGGGCATGGGCATCGTCCACCAGGTCAACATCGAGTACCTCGCGCCGACCGTCATGGTCCGCAACGGGCAGGCCTACCCCGACACCTGCGTCGGCACCGACTCGCACACCACGATGGTCAACGGCCTCGGCGTGCTGGGCTGGGGCGTCGGCGGCATCGAG
>NZ_JADZGH010000168.1:81272-85401 GCF_015865005.1 Rhodococcus sp. CX | reverse complement strand
CGATGCTCGGCCAGCCGGTCTCCATGCTCATCCCGCGCGTGGTCGGCTTCAAGCTCACCGGTGAGATCCAGCCCGGTGTGACCGCCACCGACGTCGTGCTCACCGTCACCGACATGCTCCGCAAGCACGGTGTGGTCGGCAAGTTCGTCGAGTTCTACGGCGCCGGCGTCGCCGAGGTGCCGCTCGCGAACCGCGCGACGCTGGGCAACATGAGCCCCGAGTTCGGTTCCACCGCCGCGATCTTCCCGATCGACGGCGAGACCATCAACTACCTGCGCCTCACCGGCCGCAGCGACGAGCAGCTCGCGCTCGTCGAGGCGTACGCCAAGGAACAGGGCATGTGGCACGACGCCGCGAACGAGCCGGCCTACTCCGAGTACCTGGAGCTGGACCTGTCGACGGTCGTCCCGTCGATCGCCGGCCCGAAGCGCCCGCAGGACCGCATCCTGCTGTCGGAGTCGAAGATCGCCTTCCGCAAGGACATCCACAACTACGTCGAGGAGCAGCTGCCGGCCGAGCACAGCAAGCTCGACGAGGCCGTCGAGGAGTCCTTCCCGGCGTCCGATCCGGCCGTCCTGTCCTTCGCCGACGACGACGCCGTCGTCGTCCACTCGGCCGCCAACGGCGCCCACGGCCGTCCGTCGAAGCCGGTCAAGGTCGTCTCCGAGGATCGCGGCGAGTTCATCCTCGACCACGGTGCCGTCGTGGTCGCGGGCATCACGTCCTGCACCAACACCTCGAACCCGTCGGTCATGCTGGGCGCTGCCCTCCTGGCCCGCAACGCGGTCGAGAAGGGCCTGTCCACCAAGCCGTGGGTCAAGACCAACATGGCTCCGGGCTCGCAGGTCGTCAACGACTACTACGAGAAGGCCGGCCTGTGGCCGTACCTCGAGAAGCTCGGCTTCTACCTCGGCGGTTTCGGCTGCACCACCTGCATCGGTAACACCGGCCCGCTGCCGGAGGAGATCTCCAAGGCCGTCAACGACAACGACCTGTCGGTGACCGCGGTGCTCTCGGGCAACCGCAACTTCGAGGGCCGCATCTCCCCCGACGTCAAGATGAACTACCTGGCGTCCCCGCCGCTGGTCATCGCGTACGCGCTCGCGGGCACGATGGACTTCGACTTCGAGCACGACGCGCTGGGCCAGGACCAGGACGGCAACGACGTGTTCCTGAAGGACATCTGGCCGTCCGCGCAGGAGATCGACGACACCATCAAGTCGGCGATCAGCCAGGACATGTTCCGCAAGTCCTACGCCGACGTGTTCAAGGGTGACAGCCGCTGGCAGAACCTGGAGACCCCCGAGGGCGACACGTTCGCGTGGAACCCGGACTCCACCTACGTCCGCAAGGCCCCGTACTTCGACGGCATGCCGCTCGAGGCACAGCCGGTCAAGGACATCAAGGGCGCCCGCGTTCTCGCGCTGCTCGGCGACTCGGTCACCACCGACCACATCAGCCCGGCCGGCCCGATCAAGCCCGGGACCCCGGCCGCGCAGTACCTGGATGCGCACGGCGTCGAGCGCAAGGACTACAACTCGCTCGGTTCGCGTCGTGGCAACCACGAGGTGATGGTCCGCGGCACGTTCGCGAACATCCGTCTGCAGAACCAGCTCCTGGACGGCGTCTCGGGCGGCTACACCCGCGACTTCACCCAGGAAGGCGCTCCGCAGTCGTTCATCTACGACGCGTCGCAGAACTACCAGCAGGCCGGCATCCCGCTGGTCGTCCTGGGCGGCAAGGAGTACGGCTCCGGTTCGTCGCGTGACTGGGCCGCCAAGGGCACCCGTCTGCTCGGCGTGAAGGCCGTCATCACCGAGTCGTTCGAGCGCATCCACCGCTCGAATCTCATCGGCATGGGTGTCATCCCGCTGCAGTTCCCGGCCGGCGAGTCCGCGAAGTCGCTGGGCCTGACGGGCACCGAGGTCTTCGACATCGAGGGCATCGAGAAGCTCAACGAGGGCGTCACCCCGGAGACGGTGAAGGTCACCGCGACCAAGGAGAACGGTGAGAAGGTCGTCTTCGACGCGGTCGTGCGCATCGACACCCCCGGCGAGGCGGACTACTACCGCAACGACGGCATCCTGCAGTACGTCCTGCGCAACATGATTCGGGGATAGAGACGGCTGTGCGGCTGCCTCGCCGTTCCGGCGGGGCAGCCGCCCATCCCGTGCGCGTCGCCGCCCCCGGGGCGCGACGCGACGGTGAGCACTCTCGGCCCGAACAGGCGCCAAGCGCTCACGACCACGTTTCGCGGTGCTACACCGTCGAATCGGCCGTGGTCGTGAGCGCTTTGCTCCACGCGGGCCTTCAACGGCCCCAGGGCCCTTGCCACGGATGCCGGAGTGCTCACACCGCACACGACGAAGGAGGTGCCGGTGCCCAAGGTCAGTGAGGACCATCTCGCCGCGCGGCGGAGCCAGATTCTCGACGGCGCGCGGCGCTGCTTCGCCGAACACGGCTACGAAGGCGCGACGGTTCGGCGTCTCGAGGACGCCACCGGACTGTCGCGCGGCGCGATCTTCCATCATTTCAAGGACAAGGACGGACTCTTCCTGGCGCTCGCCCAGGAGGACGCCCGGCGGATGGCGGAGGTCGCGGCCGACGAAGGTCTCGTCCAGGTGATGCGGGACATGCTCGCCTCGCCCGAACAGTTCGACTGGCTCGGCACCCGGCTCGAGATCACCCGCAGGCTGCGGACCGATCCCGAGTTCGCGCGGGCGTGGACCGAGCATTCGGCGCAGCTGACCGAGGCGACCGAACGCCGGCTCGAGCGGCAGCGGGAAGCCGGCCGGTTGCGCGACGACGTGCCCACCGGTGTGCTGCTGGGCTATCTGGATCTGGTGCTCGACGGTCTCGTCGCACGGCTCGCGTCCGGGCACGCGGAGAAGGAACTCACCCAGGTCCTGGACCTGGTCGAGGAGTCGGTGCGCCGCCGCGACTGAGCGCGGCGGGCCCCGGGTCCGGCGGTGCCGGTCAGGCGGTGCTGCCCGAGGCCGCTGCGCGCCGACGGTTGGGGCCGCCGCGGCCGCGGAGCGCGACGTGGGATTCGACGAGCACGTTGTGCACGAATCCGTAGGACCGGCCCGTCTCCTGCGCGAGCGTGCGGATGCTGGCCCCGGCCTCGTAGCGGCGCTTGAGTTCCTGTTGGAGGCGGTCCCGGGACTCCCCGGTGACGCGTGTTCCCTTGCTGAAAGTGGACTGCCCGTCTTCGGATCTGCGTGCCATCGGATCCCTCCCGTCGGCTCGACAAGGCTCCGCTTACCAGGCTAGTTCACGTAGACGAAACCCGAGGCAGATCGCTGCGCACCGCAACGATTCCGCCCCATCCGTCACCGGAGTTACGCCAGCTGGATCAGCTCGAGGTACTCCTGCGACCAATGGTCCTCGGTGCCGTCGGGCAGCAGGATCACCCGTTCGGGGTTCAGCGCCTCGGCCGCACCCGGGTCGTGGGTGACCAGCACCACCGCTCCCTCGTAGCTGCGCAGCGCGTCGAGCACCTGTTCCCGCGAGACCGGGTCGAGGTTGTTGGTGGGCTCGTCGAGCAGCAGCACGTTCGCCGCCGACGACACCAGCCCGGCCAGCGCCAAGCGGGTCTTCTCACCGCCGGACAGCGTCCCGGCGGGCTGGTCGAGCTGCGGCCCGCTGAACATGAACGCGCCCAGGAGCCCTCGCAGATCCTGCTCCCCCGCGTCCGGCGCGGCGTGCCGGATGTTCTCCCACACGGTGTCGTCGTCGTCGATCGTGTCGTGCTCCTGCGCGAAGTACCCGATCTTCAGCCCGTGGCCGGCGACGAGTTCCCCGAGGTCCGGCTTCTCGACGCCGGCGAGCAGCCGCAGCAGCGTGGTCTTGCCGGCACCGTTGAGACCGAGGATCACGACGCGGCTGCCGCGGTCGATCGCCAGGTCCACGCCGGTGAAGATCTCGAGCGACCCGTAGACCTTGGTCAGTTCCTTCGCCATGAGCGGGGTCTTGCCGCACGCGGCGGGCGTCGGGAACCGGATCTTGGCGACCTTGTCGGCGACGCGCACGTCGTCGAGGTCGTTGAGCAGTTTCTCGGCGCGCTTGGCCATGTTCTGCGCGGCGGTGGCCTTGGTGGCCTTCGCGCCGAGCTTCGCGGCCTGCTTCT
>NZ_JADZGH010000168.1:57418-81262 GCF_015865005.1 Rhodococcus sp. CX | reverse complement strand
CGCTGCTCGTCGGTGGCGCGGGCGTCGAGGTACTTCTTCCAGCCCATGTTGTAGATGTCGGCCTCGCCGCGGACCGCGTCGAGGAACCACACCTTGTTGACGACGTCGGCGAGCAGGTCGACGTCGTGGCTGATGACGATGAGCCCGCCCTCGTGGTTCTGCAGGAAGCCGCGCAGCCACGTGATGGAGTCCGCGTCGAGGTGGTTGGTCGGCTCGTCGAGCAGCAGCGTGGTGTCGGACTTGCCGCCGGACCCGTCCGATGCCGCGAACAGGATGCGGGCGAGTTCGACACGACGGCGCTGACCACCGGACAGGGTGTGCAGCGGCTGACCGAGGATCCGGTCGGGCAGGCCGAGGCTGTGGCAGATGCGCGAGGCCTCGGACTCGGCGACGTACCCGCCGAGGGTCGAGAACCGCTCCTCGAGCGAGCCGTACTTGCGGACGGCGCGGTCGCGGATCTTCTCGTCGACGGCTTCGGCCATCAACGCCTGCTGTTTCTCCATGCCGCGCAGGATCTCGTCGAGGCCGCGTGCGGAGAGCACCCGGTCCTTCGCGAGGACGTCGAGGTTGCCTTCCTTCGGGTCCTGCGGGAGGTACCCCAGCTCGCCCGAGCGCACGACGGTGCCCGCATAGGGTTCGCCCTCCCCCGCGAGGATGCGCAAGGTGGTGGTCTTACCGGCGCCGTTGCGGCCGACCAGGCCGATCCGGTCGCCCGCCTGTACCCGCAGCGCCGACCCCGGTGCGGTGAGCAGCGTCCGCACGCCGGCGCGGACTTCCAGGTCGGTGGCAGTGATCACGCGTGGGACTCCTCGGGGGACGAGCGGGACGGGGGTCGTGATGCCGGACGAGCGGGCACACGAACCATTGATTTTACCGTGGCTCCGGCCCTGCCCCGGGGTGAGATGCGCTACGTTCCGGCCATGACGAGTACCCCCGCATCCCCCGTCACCCGCGATTTCGCCGGGCGCGTCGCGCTGATCACCGGCGCGAGCCGCGGTATCGGTTTTGCCGTCGCCGCCGAACTGCTCGCCCGCGGTGCCCACGTCGCGATCACCGCGCGGAAACCGGAACCGCTCGCCGAGGCCGCCGCGAGCCTGCGTGCGCTCGGTCACGGCGGCACGGTGCTCGAACTCCCCGGCAACGCCGGTGATCCGGACGCGCGCGCCGAGGCGGTGCGGCGCGCCGTCGACGAACTGGGCGGGTTGCACGTGCTGGTCAACAACACCGGGATCAACCCGACGTTCGGGTCGCTGATGGACGCCGATCTCGACGCGGTGCGGAAGATCTTCGACGTCAACGTGGTTGCGGCCCTCGGGTATGTGCAGCAGGCGCATCGGGCGTGGATGGCCGAGCACGGCGGGGCGGTCGTCAACGTCGCGAGTGTGGCCGGGCTGCGCTCGACCGGGGTGATCGGCGCGTACGGCGCGTCCAAGGCGGCGCTGATCCGGTTGACCGAGGAACTCGCGTGGGAACTCGGCCCGTCGATCCGCGTCAATGCGATCGCGCCGGGCATCGTGAAGACGAAGTTCGCCGCGGCACTGGTCACGGCCGGTGAGGATGCGGCGGCGGCGCGATACCCGCTGAAGCGGCTCGGCACCCCGGAGGACGTCGCGCAGCTGGTCGCATTCCTCGCCTCGGACGCGGCGCAGTGGATCACCGGCGAGACCGTGCGGGTGGACGGCGGGCTGCTCGCGACCGGGTCCATGTGATCGCGTGACCGCCGATCTGGTAATCGCCGGACTCGGGCCGGCCGGTCGTGCGCTCGCGTTCCGGGCGGCGGCCGGCGGTCTGGAGGTGACGGCCGTGGACCCCCGCCCCGAGCGGGCGTGGAGGGCGACGTACGCGGCGTGGGCGGACGAGTTGCCCGGCTGGTTGCCCGCGACCGCGGTCGCCGCGCGGGTGGAGACGCCGTCGGCGTGGACGGTGCGCGAGCACCGCATCGCGCGCCCGTACCGGGTGCTGGACACCGCGGCGCTGCAGCGGGCGCTGCCGCTCGACCGGGTGCGGGTCGTGACCGGACGCGCGGTCGACGTGGACCGCACCGGTGTCACGCTCGCCGACGGCGAGACGGTGCGTGGGCGCTGTGTCGTCGATGCGCGCGGGCTTCCCCCGGCCCCCGGGCGGGCGCAGCAGACCGCGTTCGGGCTGGTCGTGGACGCCCGGTCGGCGGCGGCCGCGCTCGACGGCCAGGAGGCCTGGTTCATGGATTGGCGGCGGGACAACGGCACCGGCCGGGGGGATGCCCCGTCGTTCCTGTACGCGGTGCCGGTCGGTCCGGGCCGGGTGCTGCTCGAGGAGACCTGCCTGGTGGGGCGGCCGGCGCTGGTGCTTCCGGAACTGGAAGGGCGCCTGCGGGCCCGGCTCGCGGCGCGCGGTGTGGAGTTGTCCGGTGCCGAACCGGCCGAACACGTCCGGTTCGCCGTGGAGGGCGCCCGACGGCGGCGCGGTGGCCCGGTCGGGTTCGGGGCGCGCGGGGGGCTGATGCATCCGGCCACCGGATACGCGGTGGCCACCGCGCTGTCGGCCGCGGACCCGGTGGTGGCCGCGGTGCGTGCGGGACGCGACCCGGATCGGGTGCTGTGGACCCCGACGGCCCGGACGGTCGCGGCCCTGCGCGCCCGCGGACTGGCGGTGCTGCTGGGCCTCGGCGGCGAGAATGCGGCCGAGTTCTTCGCTGCCTTCTTCGAACTGCCCGTCGACCGGCAGCGCGCCTACCTGTCCGGGCGCGACGATCCGGCCGGTGTCGCGGCGGCGATGTGGTCGTTGTTCGGGTCCGTCCCTCCCGCACTGCGGCGGACGATCCTGCGGTCGATGATCTGAGGACGAAGATCGAATTCGGTCGGTCGACTGCACAGTCGCGTGTTGTCCCGCATGATGGAGCCATGCGGTCGATCTGGAAGGGTTCCCTCGCGTTCGGCCTGGTGAATGTGCCGGTGAAGGTGTATTCCGCGACGGAGAGCCACGACATCCGGTTCCATCAGGTGCACGCGAAGGACGGCGGGCGGATCAAGTACGACCGGATCTGCACCGAGTGCGGCGAGTCGGTTCCGTACCCGGAGATCGACAAGGCGTACGACTCGGACGACGGTACGCGGGTGGTGCTCACCGACGAGGACTTCGAGAAGCTGCCGGCGGCGGAGAAGCACGAGATCCCGGTGCTGCAGTTCGTGCCGACCGAGCAGATCGATCCGATCCTGTTCGAGAAGTCCTACTATCTCGAGCCGGATTCGTCGTCGCCGAAGGCATACGCGCTGCTGGCGGCGACGCTCGAGCAGAGCGACCGCACCGCCCTCGTGCATTTCACGTTGCGGCAGCGCACCCGGCTGGCGGCGCTGCGCAACCGGGACGGGCTGCTGGTGCTGCAGACGCTGTTGTGGCCGGACGAGGTTCGGGCCGCGGAGTTCCCGGTGCTCGACGACGTGCAGAAGCCGTCGTCGAAGGAACTGGCGATGGCCGAGACCCTCGTCGAATCGATGTCCGACGATTTCGATCCGGACGAGTTCACCGACGAGTACCAGGTCGAGCTGCGTGCGTTGATCGACGACGCGCTGGCGCGGGGCGGCGAGAAGGTGTTCCAGGTGCCCGAGACCACGACCGAGGGCGAGGACGCCGAGGTGCTCGACCTCGTCGCGGCGCTGCAGCGCAGCGTGGATGCGGCCGGAGGCAAGAGCGCCGACGAGGACGAGTCGTCGAAGCGCCGCACGCCCGCGAAGAAGGCGTCCGACCGCAAGGCCCCCGCGAAGAAGACCCCGGCCGAAAAGACCGCCGCGAAAAAGACTCCGGCAAAAAAGACTCCGGCGAAGAAGAGCGCGTCGAAGTCGGCGTCCTCGCGGAAGAGCCAGGCGGACAAGCCCGCGGCGAAGAAATCCGCCGCGCGCAAGCGCGCCTGAGCCCGACCGGTCCCCGATCTAGTCGCCGACCGTCGCCGTGTCGGCGGCGGCCTTGCGGGCGTCGTCGAGTTGTTCGAGGCCGGTGCGGGTGTTGAGCGCGACCTCCTTGATGAACAGGATCGCGACGAGGGCCAGCGCGCCGAGGACCGCGGCGATCAGGAAGATCCGGGCGGTCGCGTCGCCGTAGGCTCCGCGCACGACCGCCGCGATCGGCGCCGGGAGTTCCTGCAGGTTGGACAGTCCGGCCCCGCCGGAGCCGGCGGGAACCTCGATGCCCAGGGCGGCGAGACCCTTGGCGATCAGGTCGACGATGTGGTTCGACAGGACCGCGCCGAGCACGGACACACCCGCGGCGCCGCCGAGCGACCGGAAGAAGGTGACCGTGGAGCTGGCGGCGCCGAGATTGTGCGGGGCGACGGAGTTCTGCACGGCGAGCACCAGGTTCTGCATCGTCATGCCCATGCCGAGGCCCAGGACGAACAGGTAGACCAGGATCAGCCCGATGTCGGTGCTGTGGTCGATCGTCGCGAGCAGCCCGAAGCCGACGGTCATCGCGACCGCACCGACGACGAGATAGATCTTCCAACGGCCGAAGCGGGTGATGAGCGCGCCGGACAGGGCCCCGGACACGGTCGAACCGAGCACCATCGGCACGGTGAGCAGGCCCGCGGCGGTGGGGCTGTAGCCGCGGGCGATCTGGAAGTACTGCCCGAGGAACACGGCACCGCCGAACAGGGCGACACCGACCGCGATGCTCGCCAGGGTCGCCAGGGTGGTGGTGCGGTCCCGGAACAGCTTCAGCGGGATGATCGGGTCCGTCGCGCGGCTCTCCACGAACACCGCCACGGCCAGCAACACGACGCCGAGCGCGACCAGGCCGTAGGACGTGCCCGATCCCCACGCAAAGTTCTTGCCGGCCAGGGTCACCCAGATCAGCAGGACGCTCACGCCGGCCGCGATGAGGGTGGCGCCGAGGTAGTCGATGCTCACCTGCTTGCGCACGACCGGCAGGTTCAGGGTGCGCTGCACGACGACGAAGGCGGCGACGGCGAGGGGCACACCGATGAAGAACGTCCAGCGCCAGCCGAGCCAGCTCGTGTCGACGATGACACCGCCGATCAGCGGCCCGGCCACCGTGGCGACGGCCATGACCGCCGCGATCGGGCCCTGGTAGCGACCGCGTTCGCGGGGGCTGAACATCGAGGCGATGACGATCACGACGAGGGCCTGCAGCCCGCCGAGGCCCAGCCCCTGGATCACGCGGCAGCCGATGAGCATGCCGACGGACTGGGACAGCCCGGCGAGGATCGAGCCGAGCGTGAACAGGATCAGCGACAACTGAACCAGCAGTTTCTTGCTGACCAGGTCGGCGAACTTGCCCCAGATCGGGGTGGTCGCGGTGGACGCGAGCAGGGTCGCGGTCACGACCCAGGTGTACTGGTCCTGGGTGCCGTGCAGGTCCATGATGATCGTCGGCAGCGCGTTGGACACGATCGTCGAGGACAGGAACGCCACGAACATGCCGAGCAGCAGGCCGACGAGCGCGTTGATGCGCTGACGGTGGGTCATCCCCGTCTGCGTGTCGTCCGGCGGGGTGGCCTCGGTGTCGGGAGCCGGGGGCACGGATGCGGTCATGGTCGCTCCTCGTCGGAAGTGATGTCGATGTCGGGGACGGACGGGACCGTCAGAGGGGGGCGTCGCGGAAGCGATCGACGGCGGCACCGAGCCGGTTGAGCCGGTCGACCAGGTCGCGGCCCTCCTCGTCGGTCCAGTCGGGCACGACCTCCTGCAGCAACCGCACGAGCCGCGCGCGGTGGCTGCGCAGCGCCTCGGCGCCGCCCTCGGTGAGGGTCAGGCACGCGGCGCGGCGGTCGTCGGGATCGGCGCCCCGCCGCGCGTATCCGAGAGATTCGGCGTAGGCGACCTGCCGGCTGAGCGTCGAGGCGGTCACCCCCAACCGGTCCGCGAGGTCGCCGAGCCGGCATCCGCCGCCGTGCTCGAGGTGGGCGAGCAGGGCGACCAGCCAGTTGGGCATGGCCTCGGGGTCGGCCTGCTGGGCGCGGACGTTGAGGCTGCGGCTGCGTCGGACCAGCGCGCGCACTGCCGCGATCAGGTCTTCTGCGGTTTCCGGAGCCAGCATGTCCATCCCTTGTCGATCGATCCTGTGCCACCATAGAAAATTTGGTTGATCGATACAACTAACGACCGGTGACGAAGGCCCCGTATCCTTGCCTTCACCGCGCGGCTCGCAGGGACCGTCAGTCCAGAATGCCGCCCAGACGGTGCATCAGTGTCGCCAGCTGACGGACATCGTCCGGGTCCCACGCCGACAGGCGTTCACGCCACCGCCGGAACGTCTCCGCCCGCTGCTGCTCCAGGCGCCGCCGGCCCTCGGGGGTCAACGCGACGAGCCGGGCCCGCGCATCGTGCGGGTCCGGGATGCGCTCGACCAGGCCGAGCCGTGCGGCGCTGTCGATGCGCCGGGTCAGCGTCGACTTCTCGATGCCCAGCGCACCGATCAGTTCGGACATCGCGATCGCGTCGGCGTCGCGCAGCAGCACCAGCAGCGGGTAGCACACCGGATCCAGCTTGGGATCGACCGCGCGGGCGCTCGCGGCCATGTACGAGCGGCCGCGGCGCCACAGCGCGAACACCTCCTGTTCGAGCGCTGCGGCCGCCACTCCGGGCGCGGCCTCACCGAGCGGATCCGTCATGCGATCCCGGGAGGTGGTCACCGTGTCGTCAGACGGTGAAACCGAGCGCCCGCAACTGCTCGCGTCCGTCGTCGGTGATCTTGTCGGGACCCCACGGCGGCATCCACACCCAGTTGATGCGCAGTTCCTCGCACAGTCCGCTCTTCACCAGGGCGTTGCGGGACTGGTCCTCGATCACGTCGGTGAGCGGGCAGGCGGCCGAGGTGAGGGTCATGTCGATGGTGACCGCTTCGTCGTCCTCGGTGATGCCGTACACGAGGCCCAGGTCGACGACGTTGATGCCCAGTTCGGGGTCGACGACGTCGCGCATCGCCTCCTCGAGTTCGTCGAGGCGCTGCGGGTCCATCGGCGGTGCGTCGGTGGTCGTGGTCGCCGCTTCGGGGGCCGCTGCTTCGGGGGCCGATGCCTCGGCGGCAGGGGTGCCGGTCTCGGAAGCCTGTTGGGTCATCAGTTCTGTCCTCCGCTCGGAACGGGTGCGCCGTCCACGATCTGCACCACGGCGTCCTTGAACGCCATCCAGCCCAGCAGCGCGCACTTCACGCGCGCCGGGTACTTCGACACGCCGGCGAACGCGATGCCGTCGCCGATCACGTCCTCGTCGCCTTCGACGGTGCCGCGGCTGCCGACCATCTCGGCGAAGCTGTCGACCGTCGCGAGCGCCTGCTCGACCGGCAGCCCGATCACCTGATCGGTCAGCACCGAGGTCGCGGCCTGGCTGATCGAGCAGCCCTGACCGTCGTAGGAGACGTCGCCGACGATCCCGTCGTCGGTCACATGCACCCGCAGGGTCACCTCGTCGCCGCAGGTCGGGTTCACGTGGTGCACCTCGGCGCCGAACGGTTCCCGCAGACCGCGGTGATGCGGGTGCTTGTAGTGATCCAGGATCACTTCCTGGTACATCTGTTCCATCCGCATGTCAGGACGCCCCGTCGATCGTGGTCTCGTGAATGTCCAGCGGCGGGTGGGTTCCGAAGAACTCCTGGGCCCGCCGGATCGCCGCGGCCAGGGCACGCACCTCGTCGGTGGTGTTGTAGACCGCGAACGACGCCCGCGCGGTCGCGGCGACACCGAAACGCCGGTGCAGAGGCCACGCGCAGTGGTGCCCGACGCGGATCGCGACACCCTCGTCGTCGAGGATCTGCCCGAGATCGTGGGCGTGGATGCCGTCGACGACGAAGGACACCGCTCCCCCGCGACGCTCGGTGGTGGTGGGGCCGATGATGCGGACCCCGTCCATGGCGCCGAGCAGTTCGAGCGCGAGGGCGGTCAGTTCGTGTTCGTGCGCGGCGACCGCGTCCATCCCGATCTCGTTGAGGTAGCGCACGGCGGCGCCGAGCCCGACGACCTGCGAGGTCATCGGCACCCCGGCCTCGAACCGCTGCGGCGGCGCCGCGAAGGTGGTCGCCTCCATCGTCACGGTCTCGATCATCGAACCGCCGGTGATGAACGGCGGCATCGCGCTGAGCAGCGCCCGCTTGCCGTACAGCACGCCGACGCCGGACGGACCGAGCATCTTGTGACCGGAGAACGCCGCGAAGTCCACGTCCAGGGCGTGGAAGTCGACCGGCATGTGCGGCACCGACTGGCACGCGTCGAGCACGACCAGCGCACCGACCGCGCGGGCGCGGCGCACCAGTTCCTCGACCGGCGCGACCGCACCGGTCACGTTCGACTGGTGGGTGAACGAGACGACCTTGACGGCGTCGGACAGCTCCAGCGAATCGAGGTCGATGCGGCCGTCGTCGGTGACGCCGTACCAGCGCAGCGTGGCGCCGGTACGCCGGGCCAGTTCCTGCCACGGCACCAGATTCGCGTGGTGCTCGAGTTCGGTGATCACGATCTCGTCGCCGGGGCCGACCGCGCGGGTGAACCGCTCGTCGCCGAGCACGTGGGTGACCAGGTTCAGCGACTCGGTGGCGTTCTTCGTGAACACCAGCTCGTCGGTGTCGGCGCCGACGAACTCGGCGATCGCGGCACGGGCCCCCTCGTACGCGTCGGTGGCTTCCTCCGCGAGCTGGTGGGCGCCGCGGTGCACGGCCGCGTTGCACGTGGTGAGGAACTCGCGTTCGGCGTCGAGCACCTGGATCGGCCGCTGAGAGGTCGCACCCGAATCGAGGTACACCAACGGCTTTCCGTCGCGCACCGTACGGGCCAGGATCGGGAAGTCCTTCCGGATCCTGGTGACATCGAGTTCCCTCACCGGGATGGTCATGTGTCTAGGCTCCTGCCGCGGCCTGGGTGAAACGGACGTAACCGTTGGTCTCGAGCTCGTCGGCGAGTTCCGGTCCACCGGACTCGACGATCCGGCCACCGACGAACACGTGCACGAACTGCGGCTTGATGTAGCGCAGGATGCGGGTGTAGTGGGTGATGAGGAGGACGCCGCCGTGCTCGCGCTCCTGGTAGCGGTTGACCCCCTCGGACACCACGCGCAGCGCGTCGACGTCGAGACCGGAGTCGGTCTCGTCGAGGATGGCGATCTGCGGCTTGAGCAGGCCGAGCTGGAGGATCTCGTGGCGCTTCTTCTCGCCGCCGGAGAATCCCTCGTTGACGCTGCGCTCACCGAACGCCGGATCGATGTCCAGCTCGGTCATCGCCTCCTTGACCTCCTTGACCCAGGTCCGGAGCTTGGGGGCCTCGCCGCGGACGGCGGTGGCGGCGGTGCGCAGGAAGTTCGACATCGACACGCCGGGCACCTCGACCGGGTACTGCATGGCCAGGAACAGGCCGGCGCGGGCACGCTCGTCGACGCTCATCTCGAGCACGTTCTCACCGTTGAGGGTGATGCTGCCGGAGGTCACCTCGTACTTGGGGTGGCCGGCGATCGCGTACGACAGGGTCGACTTGCCGGAGCCGTTGGGGCCCATGATGGCGTGCGTCTCGCCGGAGCGGACCGTCAGGTTGACGCCCTTGAGGATGTCGATGGGCTCGGCGTTCTCGTCGGTCTGGGCGACGCGAACGTGCAGGTCCTTGATCTCGAGGACGTTCTGGGGGGTGGACATCGGTGAATCGGTTCCTTACGAAAGTGTGTGGGCGGTTCGCGCTCAGGCGCCGACGGCGGCGAGTTCGGCTTCGACGGCGGCCTCGAGCCGTTCCCGGACCTCGGGGACGGTGATCTTCTCGATCAGTTCGTGGAAGAAGCCGCGCACCACGAGCCGGCGGGCCTGATCCTCGGGGATGCCGCGGGCGCGCAGGTAGAACAGCTGCTCGTCGTCGAAGCGGCCGGTCGCCGAGGCGTGGCCGGCGCCGACGATCTCGCCGGTCTCGATCTCGAGGTTCGGCACCGAGTCGGCGCGGGCGCCGTCGGTGAGCACCAGATTGCGGTTGAGCTCGAAGGTGTCGGTGCCCTCGGCCTCGGCGCGGATGAGCACGTCGCCGATCCACACGGTGTGGGCGTCGGGCTTGCCGGACTCGGGGTCGCCCTGCAGCGCGCCCTTGTACACCACGTTGGACTTGCAGTGCGGCTGCGAGTGGTCGACGAGCAGACGCTGCTCGAGGTGCTGACCGGCGTCGGCGAAGTACAGGCCGAGCAGCTCCGCGTCGCCGCCGGGCGCGTCGAACTTGACGGTCGGCGAGATGCGCACCAGGTCGCCGCCGAGACCGACGGTGAAGTGCCGCAGGGTCGCGTCGCGGTGCAGTCGCGCGTGGTGCGCGGCCACGTGCACGGCGTCGTCGGCCCAGTCCTGCACGGCGACGACGTTCAGGTGTGCGCTGTCGCCGACGACGAACTCGACGTTCTCCGCGTACGTGCCGCTCCCCCGCTGATCGAGGATCACGGTGGCCTTCGCGAACGGCTCGAGCCGCAGCTGCAGGTGCCCGAAGGCGACCTGTCCTTCACCCGGGCCGGTGATCGTGATGGTGACCGGATCGGCGACCTCGACCTCGCGGCCGACGGTGACGACCGTGGCGGATTCGAACGACGAGTACGCCTGGGCGGCGATGCGGTCGAACGGGACCCCGCCCTGTCCGAGGCGCTCGTCGTCGCGGCCGACGGTCTCGACCTGCACGCCCTCGACCTCGGAGACCTCGACGGTCGCGGTGCCGGAGGCGACGGCGCTGCCGTCGTGCAGCCCGCGCAGGCGGCGCAGCGGGGTGAACCGCCACGCCTCGTCGCGGCCACCGGGGATCTCGAAGGCATTCACGTCGAAGGACGTGAACAGCTCACCCTTGTTGGCGGCCGGCACACGGGTGTTCTCGCCGCGCACGGCGTCCTGCACCCCCGAGGGGGTGTTTGCGGTATTCGCAGCCATTTAGCCGACTGCCCCTTCCATCTGCAGTTCGATCAGTCGGTTCAACTCGAGGGCGTACTCCATGGGGAGTTCCTTGGCGATCGGCTCGACGAAGCCGCGCACGACCATCGCCATCGCCTCGTCCTCGGTCAGGCCGCGGCTCATCAGGTAGAACAGCTGGTCATCGCTGACCTTCGACACGGTCGCCTCGTGACCCATCGTCACGTCGTCCTCGCGGATGTCGACGTACGGGTAGGTGTCCGAGCGGCTGATCTGGTCGACCAGCAGCGCATCGCACTTGACCGTCGACTTCGAGCCGTGGGCACCCTTGTTGACCTGCACCAGCCCGCGGTAGGAGGCCCGACCGCCGCCGCGCGCGACCGACTTGGAGACGATCGTCGAGGAGGTGTGCGGCGCCAGGTGCAGCATCTTCGCGCCGGTGTCCTGGTGCTGGCCCTCGCCTGCGAAGGCGATGGACAGGACCTCGCCGCGAGCGTGCTCGCCCATCATCCACACGGCCGGGTACTTCATCGTCACCTTGGAACCGATGTTGCCGTCGATCCATTCCATGGAGCCGCCGGCCTCGACCTTGGTGCGCTTGGTGACCAGGTTGTAGACGTTGTTCGACCAGTTCTGGATGGTCGTGTAGCGGCAGTGGCCGCCCTTCTTGACGATGATCTCGACGACCGCCGAGTGCAGCGAATCCGACTTGTAGATCGGCGCGGTGCAGCCCTCGACGTAGTGCACGGACGCGCCCTCGTCGACGATGATCAGGGTCCGCTCGAACTGGCCCATGTTCTCGGTGTTGATCCGGAAGTAGGCCTGCAGCGGGATGTCGACGTGCACTCCCGGCGGCACGTAGATGAACGAGCCACCCGACCACACGGCGGTGTTCAGCGCGGAGAACTTGTTGTCGCCGGCGGGGATGACCGTGCCGAAGTACTCCTTGAAGATCTCCGGGTGCTCACGCAGGCCCGAGTCGGTGTCCAGGAAGATCACGCCCTGCGACTCGAGGTCCTCGCGGATCTGGTGGTAGACCACCTCGGACTCGTACTGGGCGGCGACACCGGCGACGAGGCGCTGCTTCTCCGCCTCCGGGATACCCAGCTTGTCGTAGGTGTTCTTGATGTCCTCGGGCAGTTCCTCCCAGGAGGTGGCCTGCTTCTCCGTGGAACGGACGAAGTACTTGATGTTGTCGAAGTCGATGCCCTCGAGATTCGAACCCCACACCGGCATCGGCTTCTTGTCGAACGTGCGCAGCGCCTTGAGGCGGATGTCGAGCATCCACTCCGGCTCGTTCTTCTTCGCCGAGATGTCGCGCACGACCGCCTCGGACAGGCCGCGCTGCGCGGCAGCGCCGGCCGCGTCCGGGTCCGACCAGCCGTAGCCGTAGTGACCGAGGGACGCGATGGTCTCCTCCTGCGTCAGCGGCGCACCTGCGCCGGACGCCTGGTCCGATGTGAGGGTCATGCGAGCTCCTTCCGGAGTCTTGATTCGTTGTCGGCACGGACTGGGATGCCGACGGGCTGGGCTGCTGGGGGTTACCGCTCGCGGCGGTCAGGGGTCGCTGTCGGTCCGGGCGTGGGTCGCCGGATCCGGGAGCAGCGGCACGTGGGTGGTGCAGAAACTGTCGCCGTTGGCGATGGTCGCGAGCCGCTGGACGTGGGTGCCGAGGATCTCGACGAATGCTTCCTGTTCCGCCTCGCACAGTTCCGGGAACTGTTCGGCGACGTGCGAGACCGGGCAGTGATGCTGGCAGACCTGCACGCCGGTGCCGACCCGCCGCGTGGACGCGGCGAATCCGGCGGCGCTGAACGCCTCGGCGATGTCCTCGAGGGTCGCTTCGATCTCGTCGTGTCCGGCGGCCGGTTCGACACCGGCGAGGATCGAGCGCACCCGTCGGCGCGCGAAGTCCTCGATGGCGGCGTCGCCGCCGAGTTCGCGCAGGTGCCGCATCGCGGCGCCGGCGAGGTCGTCGTAGGTGTGCCCGAGCCGGGCGCGGCCGACTGCGGTCAGCTGGAACCGGCGGGCCGGACGCCCGCGACCGCGGTCCTGCCGCCGCGGCGGGGCCGCTGCCTGGGCTTCACCGCTGTCGATGAGCGCGTCGAGGTGCCGGCGGACACCGGCGGCGCTGAGTCCGAGTCGCTTGCCGATCTCCGGGGCCGTGATCGGGCCCTCCTCGAGCAGCAGCTGCACGACCGCCGCGCGGGTCTGGCCCTCGTGCTGTGCGTGCTGCGGCGACGAATCGCGGCCCGAACGCGACGCGGCGAGGCCTGCGTCAGGCACGTGACCTGCGCATTTCTCGTCGACGGGGTGTTCGGTCGCTGATTTCACAACACCAGTGTGACGGAATTCGGAAACCCGGTCCACCAAGGGTGCCCTTCCCCACACCCCGGGCCGGACCGGGAATAGGCCCGTGACCGGCCCGATAGGCTGCTCGGGTGCCGCCGACCATCGACGAACCCAGCACGGCCGGCCCGGCCCCGAAAACGGGCCGCTCCGAGACCGCCCGTGCCTTCGAAACCGTCGGCATCCGGGCCGTGACGCTGGGCAAGCGCGCGCTCGGGCTCGACGGTCGCGGTCACCACACCGACGTGGTGACCGTGCTGCACGGCGACGAACGCGAAGGCCGCGGCCTCGACGCCACCGAGACCACCCAGTTGCACCGGATCCGGTTGTTCGGTGCGACCGGCGCGGTCCTGATGTGCGTCGGCGCCCTCGGCGCGGGCGCCCAGCCGGTGCTGCAGAACCCGGTTCAGGGCGTGCGGCTGCTGGGGTTGCCGGCGCGGATGCCGAGCGCGGCCCTGACCCTGGCGATGACCGGCACCGTCCTGGTCGTGCTGGCCTGGCTGCTGCTCGGCCGCTTCGCCGTCGGCCGGCGCGATCCCGACGGCCAGCCCCGCCGGCTGTCCCGATCGCAGCTCGACCGCACCCTCCTGCTGTGGATTCTGCCGCTGACCGTCGCGCCGCCGATGTTCAGCAAGGACGTCTACTCCTATCTGGCGCAGAGTGAGATCGCCGCGCGCGGGCTGGATCCGTATGCGATCGGGCCGGCCGGCGCGCTCGGCGTCGACCACGTGCTCACCCGGACCGTGCCGAACATCTGGCGCGAGACCTCCGCGCCCTACGGGCCGGCGTTCCTGTGGATCGGGGAACGCATCACGTTCCTGACCGGCGAGAACATCGTGTTCGGCATCTTCCTGCACCGGCTGCTCGCGCTCGGCGGTGTCGCCCTGATCGTGTGGGCGTTGCCGCGGCTGGCCCGGCGCTGCGGTGTCGCGTCGGTGACCGCGCTGTGGCTCGGCGCCGCCAATCCGTTGCTGCTGTTCCACCTGGTCGCCGGCATCCACAACGAGGCGCTCATGCTCGGGCTGATGCTCGCCGGGCTCGAACTGGCGTTGCGCGGTATCCACGCCGGCGGTCCGGGGACGCCGTTGCGGGGCCGCTACCTCGCGTGGCTCCTCGCCGGTGCCGCGCTGATCGCACTGTCGTCGATGATCAAGGTCCCGTCGCTGCTCGCGCTCGGATTCGTGGGCATGGCGCTGGCACGACGCTGGGGCGCCACCGCGCGGGCGGTGCTGGCGGCGGCGGCCCTGCTGGCGGCGGTGTCGCTGACGGTGATCACCGTGGTGAGCTGGGGCAGCGGACTCGGGCTCGGCTGGACGAACACGTTGGGCACCGCGACCGAGGTGCGCAGCTGGATGTCGATCCCCACGCTGCTCGGGGTCGGGACCGGCCTGGCGGGGGTGCTGCTCGGATTGGGCGATCACACCACCGCGATCCTGTCGATCACCCGGCCGATCGCCGCCATGATTGCGGCATTCGTCACAATCCGGATGCTACTGGCGGTGCTCGTCGGGCGGATCCACCCCGTCGGCGGGCTCGGGGTCTCGCTCGGCGCGATCGTTCTGCTGTTCCCCGTCGTGCAGCCCTGGTACCTGCTGTGGGCGGTGATCCCGCTCGCCGCGTGGGCCACCCGGCCGATCTTCCGGATCCCCACGGTGGCCTTCTCGTCGCTGGTCAGCGTGATTCTGATGCCCAACGGCGGCGAGTACCAGCCGTTCATCATCGTGCAGGCCGCGATCGCGACGGTCGTCGTCGTCGGGCTGCTCATCGTGTTCACCCGGAACCGGTTGCCGTGGCGCGAGGACGACCGCACACCACCGCGCCCCGCCGAATCCCCCGACGCCTACGCTGGAAACCCGTGACCTCGAGATCCCCTGCCGGTACGGCGCCTGCGGTGCGCCTGAACGGCGTCGTCAAGAAATTCGGCGACACAACCGCCGTGAACGAGCTCGACCTCACCGTCGAGCGCGCCCAGGTGCTCGCCCTGCTCGGCCCCAACGGCGCCGGCAAGACCACCACCGTGGAGATGTGCGAGGGTTTCGTGACCCCCGACGCCGGCACCGTGCGCGTGCTCGGCCTGGATCCGATCGTCGATTCGGAGGCACTGCGACCCCGGATCGGGGTCATGCTGCAGGGCGGCGGCGCCTACCCCGGTTCCAAGGCCGGCGAGATGCTCGACCTGGTCGCCTCGTACTCGGCGAATCCGATCGACCCGGCGTGGCTGTTGAACTGCCTCGGGCTCGACGAGGCCCGCCGCACCCCCTACCGCCGGCTCTCCGGCGGTCAACAGCAGCGGCTGGCGCTGGCGTGCGCGTTGGTCGGACGCCCGGAACTGGTGTTTCTCGACGAGCCGACCGCGGGTCTCGACGCCCAGGCCCGGCTGCTGGTGTGGGAACTGATCGACGCCTTGCGCCGCGACGGCGTCTCGGTGCTGCTGACGACGCATCTGATGGACGAGGCCGAGGAACTGGCCGACGAGGTCGTGATCATCGACCACGGGCGGGTCGTCGCCGCCGGAACGCCCGAGGAGGTGGCCCGGACCGGGTCCGAGCAGCAGCTGTGGCTGTCCGCCTCCGCGGGGCTCGATCTCGCGCCGCTGCGGACGGTGCTGCCCGACGGGTTCCGCGTGCGGGAGCCGCAACCGGGCCGCTACCTGGTCGAGGGCGCGATCGATCCCGCGGTGGTCACCGCGGCCGCGTCGTGGTGCGCCGACCAGGGGGCGCTGGTGAGCGAGATCCGCGTGTACCAGCGCAGCCTCGAGGACGTCTTCCTCGACCTGACCGGACGGGAGTTGAGAGGGTGAGCGTGACGCATCACGATCGACTGGCGGGCAACCGGTTCGAGGCCGGGACCTTCGCGCCCGCCCCGCGACCGAACACGCCGGCGGCGATGCTCGCTGCGCAGACGCGCATGGAGCTCAAGCTGCTGCTGCGCAACGGCGAGCAGTTGCTGCTGACGATGTTCATCCCGATCACCCTGCTCATCGGCCTGACCCTGCTGCCGATCGGTGATCTCGGCGATCCCCGCGTGGAACGGGTCCTGCCGGCGGTGATGATGGTCGCGGTGATGTCGACCGCGTTCACCGGTCAGGCAATCGCGGTCGGATTCGACCGCAGATACGGTGCACTGAAAAGGATCGGCGCGACCGCCCTGCCGAAGTGGGGCATCATCGCAGGTAAGAGCGCCGCGGTGGCGATCGTAGTGGCGATGCAATCTATTCTGCTCGGTGCTATCGGAGTGGCCCTCGGATGGCGTCCGAGCCCGCTGGGACTGCTGCTCGGCGCCGTCGTCATCGCGCTCGGCACGGTGATGTTCGCGACGCTCGGGCTGCTGCTCGGCGGCACCCTGCGCGCCGAGATCGTGCTCGCCCTGGCGAACATCATCTGGTTCGTGCTGCTCGGCATCGGCAGCGTCGTGCTCGCCGGGGGCGGCCTGCCCGACGCCCTCGTGCACCTGGCGCGGGTGACCCCGTCCGGAGCGCTGGCCCTCGGCCTCGAGGAGGCCGTGCTCGGCGGCATGGACTGGCTCGCGATGACGATCCTCGCCGTCTGGGCCGTCGTCGGCGCGGTGCTGGCCCGGCGCTTCTTCCGATTCACGTGACGGCCGGACCCCACCAGCCCAACTACAGCGCGTAGTGGACGGACCCGTACCATCGTGAACGTGCTGTATCGCGGCTACCTGAACCTCGTCGACCGACTTCCGCTTCCGTCGCTGCGGATCCAGCGGATCATCGCCTTCCTCACCATCGTCGTGCAGGGCGGCATCGCCGTCACCGGCTCGGTCGTGCGGGTCACCGCGTCGGGCCTCGGATGCCCCACCTGGCCGCAGTGCTTCCCCGGCTCCCTGGTGCCGGTCGGCGTGTCCAGCAACGTGCACACCATCCACCAGATCGTCGAGTTCGGAAACCGCCTGCTGACGTTCGTCGTCGTCGCCGTCTCCGCCGCGATCGTGCTCGCCGTGACCCGCGCCCGTCGCCGCCGCGAGGTCGTCGCCTGGGCGTGGCTGATGCCCGCCGGCACCGTGCTGCAGGCCGTGATCGGCGGCATCACGGTGCTCGCCGGGCTGGCGTGGTGGACCGTCGCGATCCACATGCTCGCCTCGATGCTGATGGTGTGGCTCGCGGTCGTGCTGTTCGTCAAGGTCGGCGAACCCGACGACGGGGTCGTCGAGCAGGTGCTCCCCCAGCCGCTGCGGTGGCTGACCGCGCTGTCCGCGGCCGTGCTGGCCGGCGTCCTGATCGCCGGAACGATGGTCACCGGCGCCGGCCCGCACGCCGGCGACAAGGGTGTCGAACGCCCGGTGCCGCGGCTCGACGTCGACATCACCACGCTCGTGCACCTGCACGCCGAACTGCTCGTCGGCTACCTGGCGCTCCTGGTGGGCCTGGCGTTCGCGCTGTACGCCGTCGCCGCCCCGGCCGCGGTGAAGCTGCGGCTGAAGGTGCTGATCGGCCTGGTCCTGGCCCAGTCGCTCATCGGCCTCGTCCAGTTCTGGACGGATGTGCCCGCGGTGCTCGTGGTGCTGCACGTGGCCGGTGCCGGTCTGTGCACGGCCGCGACCGCCGCGGTATGGTGCGCCGGCCGCGTCCGCGTCGCCGCCCCGCGCCCGGAGGCCGTCACCACCGCCTGACTACGATCCGACGCTGCGGGCCCACCTCCTGGAACGGAGGTGGGCCCGCGGCGTTTCGCGTGTCGGCGGCGTCAGCGCTCGTTGCGCGCCTTCGGGAAGCGGGTCTGGTTCGCGACCCAGCCGGCCATCTTCTTCCAGTGGCCCTGCTGCGGGGTGGCGATGCTGGTGACCTCGCGATCCCAGTCCGAGACCGTGACATTCGGCAGCGCCTCGACGACCGCGTGCGCGGTCGCCAGGTCGGCGACGACACGATCGCCCAGGGTGCCGTCGGCGGCGACGACGGTCAC
This sequence comes from Rhodococcus sp. CX, assembly GCF_015865005.1. Taxonomy (NCBI): domain Bacteria; kingdom Bacillati; phylum Actinomycetota; class Actinomycetes; order Mycobacteriales; family Nocardiaceae; genus Rhodococcus; species Rhodococcus sp. CX. The sequence goes on along the minus strand of NZ_JADZGH010000168.1, from coordinate 63,167 downwards.
GCGCACCCCGGCTTCCCCGATCGGCTGCAGGACCGCCTTGGCGGTATCACCGTGCGCGGCGACGAAGGAACGGAGAGAGGAGACGACGTCGGCGGGTGCGGGTGCGGCCGCGACCTGAGTTTCAGCGCTCATGCCTGCAGAATACTGTGGGCCCATGCGCGCAATCGAAGTGACACGGTTCGGTGGTCCCGACGTCCTCGTTCCCGCCGAGCTCCCCGATCCCGTTCCGGGGCCGGGTGAGCTGCTGGTCCGCACGGACGCCATCGGCGTCAACTACATCGACACCTACTTCCGCACCGGCCTGTACGCGACGGATCTGCCCTACGTACCCGGGTCCGAGGGCACCGGCCGCGTCGAAGCCGTCGGGCCCGGAACCAGCGAGTTCGCGGTCGGCGACCGGGTGTGCTGGGCCGCGGCCCCCGGCTCCTACGCGGAACTGGTCGTCGTGCCGGAAGCGGTCGCGGTGCCGGTCCCGGACGAGGTACCCGCGGACCAGGCCGCTTCCGCGCTGCTGCAGGGCATGACCGCGCACTACCTGCTCGAGTCGACGTATCCGGCGCAGCCCGGGGAGACGGTGCTCATGCACGCGGGCGCCGGCGGGGTCGGCCTGATCCTGACCCAGCTCGCGACCGCGAAGGGGGTACGGGTCATCACCACCGTGTCCTCGGACGAGAAGGAGGCGCTGTCGCGGGAGGCCGGCGCCGCGGAGGTGCTCCGCTACGGCGACGACCTTCCCGAGCGGGTGCGGGAACTGACCGGCGGCGAGGGCGTCGCCGCCGTGTACGACGGGGTCGGCAAGGACACCTTCGAGGCGTCGCTGGCGTCGCTGCGGATCCGCGGCACGCTCGCGCTGTTCGGTGCCGCGAGCGGCCCGGTGCCCCCGTTCGATCCGCAGCGGCTCAACCCCGCCGGATCGCTGTTCCTGACCCGCCCCACCCTGGTGCATTACACGCGGGACCGCCAGGAGCTGCTGTGGCGCTCCGGTGACGTCTTCGCGGCCATCGCCGCCGGTGATCTGAAGATCCGCGTCGGGGCGCGCTATCCGCTCGCGGAGGCGGCGCAGGCCCACCGCGACCTCGAGGGCCGCAAAACCACCGGTTCGATCGTGCTGGCGCCGTAGGCGCCCGTGTGCCTTATTGGCGGCCCTGGCCGCCACAACGGCACACCGCGCAACGAACGCCGCCCTTCCGTCGGGAAGAGCGGCGCCGTTGCTGTCGGTTCAGCAGATCAGAGGTACGAGGCGATGGTGGGCAGGTCCAGCACGGAGTCGACGGCCAGGCCCAGGCACACCACCGCGAGGTAGTTGTTCGACTGCAGGAACAGCTTGAGCGGCTTGACGGACGCGCCCCCGCGCACGCTGTTGTACAGCTGGTGGGCGATGAACACGAACCAGGCACCGGCGAGCACCGCGACCGCCGCGTACACGACGCCTGCCGCCGGGACGAGCACCAGCGTGGCCAGCACCGTCGCCCACGTGTAGATCAGGATCTGCTTGGTGACGTGCTGCTCGGTGGCGATCACGGGGAGCATCGGCACGCCGGCCGCCTTGTAGTCCTCCTTGTAGCGCATCGCCAGCGCCCAGGTGTGCGGCGGAGTCCAGAAGAAGATCACCAGGAACAGCACGATCGGCTCCCAGCTCAGCGACCCGGTCACCGCGGCCCAGCCCACCATCACCGGCATGCAGCCGGCAGCGCCGCCCCACACCACGTTCTGCCAGGTACGACGCTTGAGCACCATCGTGTAGACGAGCACATAGAACGCGATGGTCGCGACGACGAGCGCCCCGGCGAGCAGATTCGCGCGCCACCACAGCCACGCGAACGACGCGATGCCGAGCACCATGCCGAACACGAACGCGTTGCGCGTGGGCACGGCCTGCCGCGCCAGCGGACGCCGCGCGGTGCGCTTCATCACCTTGTCGATGTCGGCGTCGACGACGCAGTTGAGCGAGTTCGCGCTCGCCGCGCCCATCCAGCCGCCGAACAGGGTGCTGAGGATGAGAACGAGATCGACGTTGCCGCGGTCGGCGAGCAGCATCGCCGGGATGGTCGCGACCAGCAGCAACTCGATGACGCGCGGCTTGGTCAGCGCGATGTAGGCGAGCACGGTGCCCGAGATCCGGCCCCACGGGGTGTCCGGCCGCGGGGCGCTGGGGGCTTCCGGGGCACCGAAGCCGTGTCCTCCCGGCCGTCGCCCTGCCCGCACACTGTCTCCTTGCACCACGCGAATACACACCTTCGCTCGCCCGCCGACCGCCGCCCGATCACGGACGCGCACTACTACGGTCGATGGTAGACCGCGGACAGGCCTCGGCCGAATCGACCCGTAGGCCGCACGGGGCCGCCGCGGCCATTAGGCTGGGAGGGCGCGCGACGCATTCGCGGTCGCAGGCATCCCGTACACCCATGTCAGGAGACTTGAAGCTCGTGTCGATCACCGACGAGATCCGCACCCTCACCGCGGCGGTTCACCCCGCCGACTGGACCGATCTGGACACCAAGGCCGTCGACACCGCCCGTGTGCTTGCTGCGGACGCCGTGCAGAAGGTCGGCAACGGGCATCCGGGCACCGCGATGAGCCTGGCGCCGCTGGCGTACACGCTGTACCAGCGGGTGCTGCGCCACGACCCCACCGACCCGCAGTGGGTCGGCCGCGACCGGTTCGTCCTGTCCTGCGGCCACTCGAGCCTGACCCTCTACATCCAGCTCTACCTGTCCGGCTACGGCTTGGAGCTGGCCGACCTCGAGGCGCTGCGCACGTGGGGTTCGCTGACCCCCGGCCACCCCGAGTTCGGGCACACCGCGGGTGTCGAGATGACCACCGGCCCGCTCGGCCAGGGTCTGGCCTCCGCGGTGGGCATGGCGATGGCCGCTCGGCGGGAGCGCGGCCTGTTCGACCCGGAGGCGGCGGAGGGCACCAGCCCGTTCGACCACCACATCTACGTCGTCGCGTCCGACGGTGACATCGAGGAGGGCGTCACCTCCGAGGCGTCGTCGATCGCCGGCGTGCAGGAACTGGGCAACCTGATCGTCTTCTACGACGACAACAAGATCTCCATCGAGCACGACACCGCGATCGCGCTGAGCGAGGACACCGCCAAGCGCTACGAGGCGTACGGCTGGCACGTGCAGACCGTCGAGGGCGGCGAGAACGTCACCGCGATCCTCGAGGCGGTCGAGGCGGCGAAGGCCGTCACCGACAAGCCGTCGCTGATCCTGCTGCGCACCGTCATCGGCTACCCGGCCCCGACGAAGATGAACACCGGCGACGTGCACGGCGCGGCGCTCGGCGCGGACGAGGTCGCCGCGGTCAAGAAGTTCCTCGGGTTCGATCCCGAGAAGAACTTCGACGTGGACCCCGCTGTGATCGAGCACACCCGCCGCATCGTCGACCGCGGGGCGAAGGCCCGCGCCGACTGGCAGGCCGCGTTCGACGCGTGGGCCGAGCGGGAGCCGCAGCGCAAGGAACTGTTCGACCGCCTGCAGGCCGGCGAGTTCCCGGCAGGCTGGACCGACGCCCTGCCGACCTACGAGCCGGCCGAGAAGGGCCCGGCGACCCGGAAGGCGTCCGGCAACGCGCTCGCCGCGCTCGGCCCGATCCTGCCGGAGCTGTGGGGCGGGTCCGCGGACCTGGCGGGTTCGAACAACACCACTATCCCCGGTTCGGAGTCGTTCGGTCCCGAGTCGATCTCGACCAAGGACTGGACGGCCACCCCGTACGGCCGCACCCTGCACTTCGGTGTCCGCGAGCACGCCATGGGCTCGATCCTCAACGGCATCGCGCTGCACGGGCCGACCCGCCCGTACGGCGGCACGTTCCTCGTGTTCTCCGACTACATGCGTCCCGCGGTGCGCCTGGCCGCGCTCATGCAGACCCCGTCGATCTATGTGTGGACGCACGATTCGATCGGTCTCGGCGAGGACGGCCCGACCCACCAACCGGTCGAGCACCTCACCGCGCTGCGCGCGATCCCGAACCTCGCGGTGATCCGCCCCGCGGACGGCAACGAGACGTCGTTCGCGTGGAAGGCCGCGCTGGAGAACAAGACGGGCCCGACCGCGCTCGCCCTGACCCGTCAGGACGTGCCGGTGCTCGAGGGCACCCGCGAGAAGGCCGCCGAGGGTGTGGCCCGCGGCGCCTACGTGCTCGCCGAGGCGTCGACCGGCACCCCCGAGGTGCTTTTGCTCGCCACCGGTTCCGAGGTGCAGCTCGCCGTCGCCGCGCGTGAGGTCCTCGAGGCCGAGGGCGTCCCGACCCGCGTCGTGTCGGTGCCGGTTCTCGACTGGTTCCTCGAGCAGGAGCAGGCGTACCGCGACGAGGTGCTGCCGCCGTCGGTGAAGGCCCGCGTGTCCGTCGAGGCGGGGCTGGCGCTGCCGTGGTACCGCCTGATCGGCGACGCCGGCGAGGCCGTGTCGCTCGAGCACTACGGCGCTTCCGCCGACTACAAGACCCTGTACCGCGAGTTCGGCATCACCGCCGAGGCCGTCGCCGACGCTGCACGCCGCTCGCTGACGCGACTGAAGGGATAGATCGTCATGACGCAGGAAACCACCACGCAGAACGCGAATCTGGCAGCACTGTCGGCCGCAGGCGTGTCCGTGTGGCTCGACGACCTGTCCCGCGAGCGCATCGAGTCCGGCAACCTGGCCGAGCTCGTCGCGACCCGTTCGGTCGTCGGGGTCACCACCAACCCGTCGATCTTCCAGGCGGCGCTGTCGAAGGGCCACGCCTACGACGCGCAGATCACCGAACTGGCTGCCGCCGGCTCGGACGTCGACACCACGATCCGCACCGTCACGACCGACGACGTGCGCGCCGCGTGCGACGTGCTGGCACCGGTGTACGAGGCGACCGACGGTGTCGACGGCCGGGTCTCGATCGAGGTCGATCCGCGACTCGCCCACGAGACGGACGCCACCGTCAAGCAGGCGATCGAGCTGTGGAAGATCGTCGACCGCCCGAACCTGTTCATCAAGATTCCTGCGACGGTCGCCGGCCTGCCCGCGATCGCCCGGGTGATCGGCGAGGGCATCAGCGTGAACGTGACGCTGATCTTCTCGGTGGACCGGTACGAGCGGGTCATCGAGTCCTACCTCGACGGTCTGACCGCGGCGAAGGCCGCCGGGCACGACCTGTCGAAGATCCACTCGGTGGCGTCGTTCTTCGTCTCCCGCGTGGACACCGAGATCGATGCGCGGCTCGAGGAGATCGGCACGGACGAGGCACTGGCCCTGCGCGGCAAGGCCGGGGTCGCCAACGCTCGCCTGGCGTACGCGGCCTACCGGAAGGCCTTCGAATCCGGTGCGCGTTTCGAGCAGCTCGCCGCCGCCGGGGCCCGGCCGCAGCGCGCGCTGTGGGCGTCGACCGGTGTGAAGAACCCCGCATACCCGGACACGCTGTACGTGACCGAGCTGGTGGCGCCGCACACCGTCAACACCATGCCGGAGAAGACCCTCGAGGCGGTCGCCGACCACGGTGAGATCACCGGCGACACCGTCACGGGCACCGACACCGCCGCCGAGCACGTGTTCTCCGCGCTGAAGAAGGCCGGGATCGATCTGAACGACGTGTTCCGCAAGCTCGAGGACGAGGGCGTCGAGAAGTTCGAGGTGTCCTGGAACGAACTGATCGCGGCCACGGCCGAGCAGCTTGCGGCGCACACCGCCGGCGCGGAGGGCTGACGGTGAGCGAACCCGCGGCGGCGGAGTGGGTCAATCCGCTTCGTGACGAGAGGGATCGGCGGCTTCCC
>NZ_JADZGH010000168.1:47528-57408 GCF_015865005.1 Rhodococcus sp. CX | reverse complement strand
GTGTGCGCTGGTGATCTTCGGGGTCACCGGCGACCTGGCCCGCCGGAAGCTGATGCCGGCGGTCTACGACCTCGCCAATCGTGGCCTGCTGCCGCCCGGGTTCGCTTTGATCGGCTTCGCCCGAAGGGACTGGGTGGACGAGGATTTCGGCCGGATCGTGCACGACGCGGTCAGGGCGAACTCGCGCACCCCCTTCCGGGAGGAGGTGTGGCAGCGACTCGCCGAGGGGATCCGCTTCGTCCAGGGCAGCTTCGACGACGAGGACGCGTTCGCCCAGCTCGCGACGACCCTCGCCGAGCTCGACAAGATCCGGGGCACGGGCGGCAATCACGCGTTCTACCTGTCGATTCCGCCGGATTCGTTCCCGGTGGTGTGCTCGCAGCTGTCGCGTTCGGGTCTGGCCGGCTCGGAGGACGGGCGCTGGAGCCGCGTCGTGATCGAGAAGCCGTTCGGGCACGACCTGGCCAGCGCCCGCGCGCTCAATGCCGTTGTCGGCGAGGTGTTTCCCGAGGATTCGGTGTTCCGCATCGACCACTACCTCGGCAAGGAAACGGTGCAGAACATCCTGGCGATGCGATTCGCGAACCAGCTGTTCGATCCGCTGTGGAACGCCCACTACGTCGACCACGTGCAGATCACCATGGCCGAGGACATCGGGCTCGGGGGCCGCGCCGGATACTACGACGGCATCGGCGCCGCGCGCGACGTCATCCAGAACCATCTGCTGCAGCTGCTCGCGTTCATCGCGATGGAGGAACCGATCAGCTTCGATCCGGCCGAACTGCGGGCCGAGAAGATCAAGGTGCTCTCGGCGACGCGGCTCGCCGAACCGCTCGACGAGACCACCGCGCGCGGACAGTACGTCGCGGGCTGGCAGAACGGCGGCGAGGTCGTCGGGTTGCACGAGGAGCAGGGTTTCGCGCCGGACTCGACGACGGAGACGTTCGCGGCGATCACCTGTGAGATCAACACCCGCCGTTGGGCGGGCGTGCCGTTCTATCTGCGCACCGGCAAGCGGCTGGGGCGTCGCGTCACCGAGATCGCGATCGTGTTCAAGCGGGCGCCGCACCTGCCGTTCGACGACACCATGACCACCGAGCTGGGCCAGAACGCGCTGGTGATCCGGGTGCAGCCGGACGAGGGCGTCACGCTCCGGTTCGGGTCGAAGGTGCCCGGGTCCTCGATGGAGGTCCGGGACGTGAACATGGACTTCAGCTACGGCCAGGCGTTCACCGAGTCGTCGCCGGAGGCGTACGAGCGGCTGATCCTCGACGTGCTGCTCGGCGAACCGTCGCTGTTCCCGGTCGACGAAGAGGTCGAGTTGTCCTGGAAGATCCTCGATCCGGTGCTCGAGCACTGGGCCGCCCACGGTGTCCCGGAACCGTACGAGGCCGGGACCTGGGGCCCGCCGTCGGCGGACGAGATGCTGCGCCGCTCCGGCCGCGAATGGAGGCGACCGTGAGGGTTCAGCTGCGCAACGCGACCGCGATCGACATCGGCAAGAAGCTCGTGGAGCTGCGCCGCAACGGTGGGGTCGTCACGCAGGGCCGCGTGCTCACGCTCGTGGTGTGCACCGACGGCGGTCGCGGTCTCGAACCGGCGATCGCCGCCGCGACCGCCGCGGCCCGCGAACATCCGTGTCGCGTCATCGTCGTCGGCCGGGTCAACGACGGCGACGTCCCGCGCATGGACGCCGAGATCCGTCTCGGTGGCGATGCCGGCGCGTCCGAGGTGCTGATCCTCGCGTTGCACGGACCCCTCGCGGACCATCAGGAGTCGGTGATCGTGCCGTTCCTGCTGCCGGACACCCCGATCGTCGTGTGGTGGCCGACGTCGCCGCCGGAGGTTCCCGCGAAGGACCCGGTGGGTCGCCTGGCGGTGCGCCGGTTGACCGATGCCACCAACGACGCCGATCCGATGGCCTCGATCGCTTCCCGGCGCGCCGGATACACCCCCGGCGACACCGACCTGGCGTGGGGCCGCATCACCTACTGGCGGGCGCTGCTGGTGTCGGCGCTCGACCAGGCCCCGCACGAGCCGATCGAGTCGGCGCGTGTGTCGGGGCTGGCGAACGAGCCTGCGCTGGATCTGCTCGCGGGCTGGCTCGCCAGCCGGATCGACGGGCCGGTGCAGCGTGCGATCGGCAAGCTGCAGGTGGAGCTGCGCACCCGGTCGCAGACGATCGAGCTGGTGCGTCCGCAGGACGGGCGCGTCGCCACGCTCAAGCGCACCGGGAAACCGGATTCGCTGATCACCCTGGCGCGTCGGGACTCGTGGGAGTGCCTCGCCGAGGAACTGCGACGGCTCGACCCCGACGAGGTCTACCACTCTGCACTCAACGGCATCTCGAAGGTGGAATATGTCTGATGCACCGGTCCGCGTCGAACGTTTCGCCTCGAGCGAGGCACTGGTCGGCGCGGCGGCGTCCGCGTTCGTCGACGCGGTGGTCACCGCGCAGCGTGAGCGGGTGAGCGCGTCGGTGGTGCTGACCGGCGGCGGCACCGGCATCGCGGTGCTCGAGCAGGTGTGCCGGGAGCAGGGCGGCATCGACTGGTCCGCGATCGACGTGTACTTCGGCGACGAGCGGTTCCTGCCCCCGGGCGACCCGGACCGCAACGAGGTGCAGGCGCGGGCGGCGCTGCTCGATCGGGTGCCGATCGATCCCGCGCGCATCCACGTGATGCCGGCGCTCGGGGAACCGGGCGGCGCGTCCCCAGCGACTTCCGCCGAGGCGTACGCGCGGGTGCTGGCCGCGCACTCCCCCGACGGCACGGTGCCCACGTTCGATGTGCATCTGCTCGGGATGGGCGGGGAAGGCCACATCAATTCGCTGTTCCCGGACACCGCCGCGGTGCGCGAGTCCGAGAAGTTCGTCGTCGGCGTCGACGATTCCCCGAAGCCGCCGCCGGCGCGGGTCACGTTGACGTTGCCCGCGGTTCGCCGCTCGCGGCAGGTGTGGTTCCTGGTGACCGGCGCGGCGAAGGCCGACGCGGTCGCGGCTGCGGTGGCCGGCGCCGATCCGGTCGATATCCCGGCGGCCGGGGCGCGCGGTCTCGAGCAGACGGTGTGGTTCGTCGACACCGAGGCGGCGGCGGGTCTGCCGGACGCCTGAGCACGCGGGCGGTCATCGTTCCCGTCCGTCGCTGCGGGTGTCGTCCGGGCGGGTGTCCGAGCCCGGCGTTCCGTCCCCGGCCGGCGTGCCGCATCCCAGCCTGATCGCGCTTCGCGGCCGGGATGCCGTGCGCAGCAAGCCCATTCGCGATCGTGTGCGTACGCAGTGCGTCGAGCGTGGTTCCATGGTCGGTGTTCCTCCCCCGTCGGGGACGACAGTGCTCGTCCTTACCTCTTTCGACGCGGCGCTCACTCGGTCGGTTCCACTCCGTTCGCACAACCCGAATCCCCCGTACCGTTGTGGTCGACAGATGACGGTGGCGCCCCCGTGTCCGACGGCAGGGCACCGCTCAGCGTGGAAGTGCCGACCGATCCGGTCAACCGACGCAATCCGCATTGTCCTGACCGGAACGACCGATTCAGCACGCTCTCACCGGCCGTTGCGTAGAACCCGTTCGATCGGATGCAAGAACTCACCTCACCGCGCCGCGAGCACGGGGCTCGTCTCCTTCCTCTCGGTGGATGCTCTGAGACTGCGCCAAGTAGTACCTCCGGCGCAGGCAAGGAGGATCCCGGTGACGATGAATACCGCACCGATACCCGTAATCCCCGACGCAACGCCTGCGCCCGCAGGGATGACAACCTGTCCGAGCCGATTGGCAGTCAAACGCAGCGACAAGGCCGCGGCTTGATCGGATCGCCCCGCGATCTCCACAACCCAGGTCATGGTGAGTGGTTGACCGACTCCCCAGAAGAATCCCGCGACCGCCAGCAGCACACCGATGACAACCTGATCGGACACCACGGCGACCAGTGCCATCGGGGCAGCAGAGAGGATCGGAGCGCTGATCAACAGCGATTTTCGATCGATATATCGCAGCATTGTCGGCAGCAAGAGACGGGAGACAATGGCTGCGAGGGTGCGGACAGTCAGCAGAACTGTCACTGCCAGCACGCTCAACCCCAACTGTTCCCCCAGGACCGGCAGGTAAGCTGCCAGCAGATCGAGTGCTACCAACACCATCAGACTGCTGTAGATCGCCGGTTTCATACCCCTTTCGCCCAAAAGCGAGGGCAGCGAACGTTTTTGGTACTCCAATAGGCTGGAATCGGCGCGGCGGTCCTGGCGGGAAATCAACCACCCGAACGGGACCGCAACGAGTGCTACGGCCGCCATGGCACCGAGGGCGACCGTTGTTCCCGTTGTCCCGCCTCCGACTCCTGTTGCTGCCAGTACTCCAGCGAGGGGAATTCCGACGAGCTGCCCCAGGGACACTGCCAGACTCCAACCCCCGAAACGACGGTCCCTGCGTCGCGGTGAGGACATCGCCGAGACGATGCCCTGACCGGCGACGGTGGTCAGCATCTGCGCGAATCCGAGAAGAACGAATCCCGCGGTCGTGGCAGTGAGGCCGGGACCGATGGCTATGAGCGCCGGAGCGACGACCGTGAGAACGACACCGGATCGCAGCACGGCCAGTGCGTGCCGCCGGTCCACAGCCCGTCCGGTCGGCACGGCCAGCAGGAGTGGCGCCAAGGAGAACACTGCGGTCAGTATGCCGATCAGAGCGACGCTGCCTCCGAGTTCGAGGACTCGGTAGGAGACGAGGACTCGGGCACCGGAGTAGGTCGCCTGAGTGAAGGCCGTCAGAATCAGGACGTGGGTATACCAGTGCTTCATTCCGGACTCGTTCCTGTACGCGGAGGGTTACCAGGCGTAGAAGCCCTGCCCGGTCTTCTTTCCCAGATCGCCGCGGGCGACCATGGTGCGCAACAGGGACGGCGGCGCGAATCGCTCGCCGAGTTTGTCGTGCAGATATTCGGCGACTGCGAGTCGGATGTCCAGACCCACCAGGTCCGTGGAGCGCAGTGGACCCACGGGGTGTCGATATCCGAGTTCCATTGCCCTGTCGATGGATTCGACGTCGGTGACACCTTCCTCGACCATACGGATAGCCTCGAGCCCCAGCATCACGCCGAGCCGGCTGGTCGCGAATCCGGGTGAGTCGTTCACGACGATCGGCGTCTTTCCGAGTTCGGTTGCCCACTCGGTTGCAGCAGTGACCACCTTGTCATCGGTGCTGTCGGTCCGGACGATCTCCAGGAGAGCCGAGGCCGGTACCGGGTTGAAGAAGTGGGTACCCAGGAACCGCTCCGGTCGTCGTAGTACCGATGCCAGCTCCCCGATGCTCAAAGAGCTTGTGTTGCTGGCGAGAACGGCCGTATCGGCGATCCGGTTCTCCGCTTCGGCCAGCACCGCAACCTTGATCTCGGGTACCTCGGGTACTGCCTCGATCACGAGTTCGGTCTCGGTCGGCAGTTCCGACGGTGTACCGACGACCTCGATGCGCCGGAGAATGTTCTGAGGCGTGTCGTCGAGCAGTCCTCGTTTGTCCGAGTGCTCGAGCCCTCGGGCGACGCGGTCGAGGACCCCGGTGGGATCGGCGGGTTCGGTGACCACCAGTTGAGCACCGGCGGCGGCGAACACCTGGGCGATTCCGGCGCCCATCCTGCCGCCGCCGAGGACACCGACGGTCTTCGGGATAGTGTTCATATCTTCCTCTTCTGCTGAGATCTGTTCCATGGCGAGAGTCGATCGCGGGTTCGATGACCTCAACTGAGATCGACTCGTTGTGGCGTTTCGACAAGTTCGTCGAAGACGAGGGCGTCGGAGCGCGAGCGCAGCCGGCCGGCTGGACCCTGGTTCGGGCCGACCAGCATCGGTGCGGCTGTAAGCAGACTCGAGGCGCCGAGAATCAGGCAGGACGTGGCAAAGCGCACCTGTAGGCCCTGTTCTCGGCATTCGGCAGCTGATATGTCAGCGACGTGCGCCTACGCGGCTTCGATGAGCAGGCTGACTCCTTGACCTACCCCCACGCACAAGGAGGCCATGGCGCGGCGCGCACGTTCCTGTTTCATTCGGGCCAGCAGTGTCACCACGATCCGGGCGCCGGAACTGCCGAGCGGATGCCCCAGAGCGATGGCACCACCGTTGCGGTTGACAATTTCGGGATCGAGGTCGAGTTCGTCGAGGACGGCCAGGGCTTGGGCGGCGAAAGCTTCGTTGAGTTCGACCGCGTCCAGATCGTTTGTGCTCCAGCCGGCGCGGGCGAGTGCCTTGTGTGTGGCAGGTACCGGCCCCAGCCCCATCAGATGGGGGGCGACCCCGGCGGCAGCGTTGGCAACGATGCGAGCCTTGGGGACCAGCCCGTGGCGGGTGACCGCCTCCGCGCTGGCCAGAACGACGGCCGCGGCTCCGTCCGCCAGCGCCGATGACGACCCGGCGGTGACGATGCCGTCGGTGCGGAACACGGTCCGCAATCCGGCCAGGGTATCCAGGTCCAGAGCGCGCCGTGGATTCTCATCCTGAGTCACCGACTTGTCCCCGTGCGGGACGGGGACGATTTCGTCGTCGAAGCGGCCGTTGTCGATGGCGTCGACAGCTCGGGCATGGCTGCGCAGGGCGAAGGTGTCGCTACGAGTGCGGGTGATGTTGTGCAGAGCAGCGACCTCTTCGGCGGTTTCTCCCATGCTCAGGGTGATCGGTTCGTCAGTGGCGGCGTCGTGGTCGAGGAAGGCCGGATTGGTGAAGCGCCAGCCGATGGCGGTGTCGAAGGTCGGGCCGGGCCCGGCCCAGGCCTTGGTCGGTTTGGCCGAGACCCAGGGTGCGCGAGTCATCGATTCGGTGCCGCCGGCAACGACGACGTCGGCGTCACCGCAGCGAATCGACTGGGCCGCAGTGATAATCGCTGTCAACCCGCTGGCGCAGAGTCGATTTACCGTGTACCCCGGGATGCTGTGCGGAAGTCCTGCGAGCAGGAGCGCCATCCGTGCGACGTTGCGATTGTCTTCTCCGGCCTGGTTGGTGGCACCGAAGATCACTTCGTCCACGCACTCGGTGGGCACTCGAGCGCGTTCGAGGACGTTACCCAATACCTGGGCGGCGAGATCGTCCGGGCGCCGGTGCGCCAGGGCACCACCGTATTTGCCGATCGGTGTGCGGACACCGTCGATCAAGAACACCTCTGTCATATGGTTCCTTCGGAAGGTAGGTCAGCTGTTGTAGTTGAAGGCGTCTTTCCATACGGCGACGACATCTTTCTGACGTGCGGCTTGATCTTCTGGAGTGAACACCTGGAAAGTCGGATCGTCGGGTCCGGGGAGCACGTAGCCGTTGCTGGCGAGTTCTCCCAGATCCGAACGGGAGGGGACGAATCCCTGAGCGGCAGCGAAACGTTGGCCGGATTTCGACATCTGCCAGTTCATGAAGACTTGTGCGGCGGGGTTGTCCTGCCCACGAGTGGTCAGCCCGAGGGGGGTGTAGGCTCCCGAGGCTCCTGCGGCGGGGAGGACCATCGTCACCGGTGCTCCCGAGCGGGCCAGCGCGACTCCGTTGTTCAGCCCGAGTGTCGCCACCGCGATCTCGCCGCGTGTGAGCGCTTCGATCTGCACCGAGGCGCTGTCGTAGACGCGGGGAGACAGCTCTCCCATCTGCGCGAGATAGTCTTCGCCGAAGGTGCGGATCAGAAAGTCCATCAGCGCCAGGTTGTAGCTGCCGGCGCCGACCTGGACGAGACCGATGCGTTCGCGTAGGGATTCGTCGAGCAGGTCTTCCCAGTTCGCGGGTACCTGGTCACCGGTAAGCACGCGGTTGTTGAACGCGAACGAGTACAGCGAATAGAAGCTCGAGACGAACTTCCCCTCGTCGAACACGACGCCGTCGGCGTTCAGCTGCTCCTGATTCGGGGTGGTGTACGCAACGAGGACGTCGTTGTCGGCGAGCGTGGTGGCCGCCTTCATGTCTGTGGTGCGGATGACGTCGACCGAGAGACGGCCTGCTCCTGCCTCGCTGAGCACCCGTTCGAGGAGTTTGTTCGAGGGCATCCGGGTGAATTCGACCTCGATACCTGTCTCCTGGGTGAACCGCTCGACGGTCAGTTGTTCGGCTTCGTAACTCATTCCGCTGGCCAGGCTGACGGAGTGTTCGCGGGCGGCGGCGTAGAGTTCGGCGTCGGCGATTTCTTCCCCGTCGATCACCAGACCGTTGTCGGTGCTGATCGACGGCAGCGGAAGCAATTCCTCGACGGTGGACTGCGGGGCTGTACCGCAGGCGGTCAATGTCAAGGCCGTAGCGGTGGCCAACGCTGCCAGAGCGATGCGCTTCATGTGTGAACCTCGATGGTGTCGGAGCCGTATCGGCTCACTCGGCGATGCTCTTGCCGAACCGGCGTGGCAGGTAGGACAAGATGAACACGATCACGCAGTAGACCAGGCTCAACGCTGCTGCCTGCTGAAGTGCGCCACCGTTTTCGAACTGGTCGAAGATGGCAATCGACAAGATCTTGGTGTCGTTGGTGTAGAGGAACAGCGGAACGGTCAGCTCGCGCATGCTCAACATCAGCAGCATCAGGAAACTGGACGAGATCGCGACGCGCATCAACGGAACGGTGACGAAGGAGATGGCACGGTGGCGGCGCGCCCCGAGCAGCACTGCGGCGTCTTCGAGATCGCGATCCGTGGACTGGATCGCGGCCGCGATGCTTCGCACGCCTTGCGGCATCTGCACGGCGATGAAGGCGATGACCAATACCCACAGAGTGCCGTAGAGCTTGACCGGCATCATCAGCCACGTCCACAGAAGACCCATACCCAACACGATGGCCGGCACCGCCAGAGGCAGCATGGCGACCGACTCGATCAGGCCCCGGCCGCGAGCAGAGGTGCGGTAGACGACGTAGCCGACCAGGAACGCGATCACCGTCCCGACCGCGGCGGCGGCGAGTGCGACGACGATGCTGTTGCCGGCGATCTTCCAGAACGAGGCGGAACCGAGCACCGCGTGGAACGATTCGAGACCGAGCGCGCCGGGGGCGAACAGTTCGGAAAGCGATCCGGTGTACTGGGCGCGGCGCACCGCGATCACCGCGAGTGCGATCAGGGGCAGGATCACGGCGAGCATCAGGTATCCGAGGGCGAGGACGAAGGCCGGCCACCGCATGGCACCGAGACGAATCCGACGGGCCTTGACGCCTTTACCGGACACCGTGGTGTAGGAGCGCTTCGACAGGGCTCGACGCTGGAGCCACGTCGCGAAGAGCACCACCGCGACCATGAGCACGGCCAGGGCGGCCGCTTCGTTGCCCCGGGACGGGTAGCTGTTCATCATGCGGTAGATGAACGTGGGGACGGTGTCGATTCCGCCGGGGCTGGCCAGTACCTGAGCGACCGGGAAGTTCTCGAAGACGAGGACGAAGATGAGCAACGTCGAGCCCAGGATTGCCGGCAGGGCCAGCGGTATGGTCACCTGGCGGATCATCCGCCATGTCGAGCTGCCATGGACGACGGCGGCGTCCTCGAAATCGGGATTCATCATCGACATCGACGCATGGATCAGCAGAAAGGCGTACGGCGCGTAGAACATCGCCATGATCAGCACGATGCCGGGAATACTGTAGACGTTCATTTCGATGCCGAGGCCGATGTCTCGCGAGGCGATGTTGAGCAACCCGGCTCCGGGACTGCCGAGAATCGACCAGGCCAGTGCTCCGACGTAGGACGGTAGGAACATCGGGGTCAGACCGATGAGGTAGACCAGCGGCCGCATCGGAATGTCGGTGCGGGCCGTCAGGAACGCCACACTTCCACCGATGAGGACGGCGAGTACCGCTGACAAGACCGCGATGAGCAGTGAATTCGACGCGGCTCCGCGGATCGCCGGGTCGGCGAGGACAGCGAAGTTGCCGAGGGTGAAATCGAGCGAGATGCTACC
>NZ_JADZGH010000168.1:34383-47518 GCF_015865005.1 Rhodococcus sp. CX | reverse complement strand
CCTGCCGGTATCAGGATCAGGAAGCCGAGAACGAGGAGCAGCGGCAGGCTCGGGCGCCAGCTGCTTCGTGTGCGTGCGCGCTTGTTCGGCATCGGCGTCGTCGAGGAGCTACTCGATGGTGACGGTGGTGCCGGCGGTGCCACGGTGTCGATACTCATGCTGCAACCTCGAGAGTCTCGGTGGGGACGGTGTCGTCGGGCAGGACGAGTACGCGTTCGGGACGCACCCGCACGGTCACGGGCTCGCCTGCGGCTCTTGCGGAGCCGGGCGTTTCGGTGCAGGTGGCTTCGATCCGCGCTCCACCATCGAGTTCGATCTGGTACCGGACGGTCGCTCCCTGGAAGACCGCGACGGTCACCGTGCCGCTCCAACTGTTGGGTGCGCCGGCCTCCGGGAGAGCCGGGGCGGACTCGACCAGGACGTCCTCGGGCCGGAAGCAAACACTCGCCTCGCCGTGAACGCGCTGGTCCTCGGCAACGACACTCATGGGGTACCCGGAGAGCTCGTAGTGCCCGTTGCCGTGTATCGCTCCGACCGAGAAGACATTGGCGACGCCGAGGAAACGTGCGATCGAGGCGCTGTTGGGTCGGCGGTACAGCTCGGCAGGGGCGGCGAGCTGCGTGATGTATCCGGACTGCATGATCGCGATCCGATCGGCCAGAGCGAGCGCTTCCTGCTGGTCGTGGGTGACGTACATACTGGTCAGCCCCCGCTCGAGTTGGATCCGGCGAAGTTCGACGCGCAGGTCGTCGCGCAGTCGTGCGTCCAGGTTCGACAGTGGTTCGTCGAGCAGGAGCACACTCGGTTCCATTGCCATCGACCGTGCCAGCGCGACTCGCTGCATCTGCCCACCGCTGAGCTGGCTGGCGCCGCGGTCGGCGAGATGGGCCAGGCCCACCATCTCCAAAGTGGCCAGAGCGCGGCGCCGGATGTCCTTCTTCGGGACCTTCTTCAGCTGCAACGGGAAGCTGACGTTCTCCAGCACTGTTTTGTGCGGCCAGACCGCGTACGACTGGAACACCATGCCGACGTTTCGTTTGAACGACGGCACGTTGGTGTTCGAGTTGTAATCGAACACCGTGGTCTCGCCGATGGCGATGGACCCTCCGGTGGGTTGTTCCAAACCGGCGATGCACCGCATGGTGCTGGTCTTTCCGCAGCCGGATTGTCCCAGCAGTACCACGGACTCACCATCATCGATGGTGAGATCCAAGCTCTTGACGGCGGTGAAGTCTCCGTAGGTGAGGTTCAGCTTCGACAATGAGACTTTCATCGTTGATCCTTTCCGGGTGGTCCCGAAGGAATTTCCGATGGGCTGTCCCGCAGAATTTGGCAGATTCGCGCGCCGACTTATTCGTGTTCGGCGAGAACCTTTCGCACACCGAGGGAGTTTGCCCATAGTTGGGTCAAAGTGTTGTAGGCGACTTGCTCATCGAATTCCTCGCCGAGCGCCAGCCAGAAATACGCGAAGTTTCCTACCATCGCAGACAGGGCTGCAGCGGCCGTGTGTGCATCGAGTGTCGGATCCACCATGCCCAACTGCTGCAGTCTCGAAATGCTGCGTTCGATGCGGGCGGTGCTGCGGCGCCGGCCGATCAGACGCTGCTCTTCCAGGTACGGATCCATGGCGGAGACGAGTTCGTAGATCTTCATCATCCCGCGATTGCGGCGGTACACCTCGAGAAACCGGCGGTTGGCTGTATCGATTCGGAGCCATTCGCGACGTACCGGATCGGTCTCCTCGGTGAGAGTGTCCGCGTCCGATCTGGTCGCGGCGGCGTACTCGTCGGAGATCTCCGCGATGATTGCCCGCAGGATTTCCTGCTTCGATTCGAAGTAGGTATAGAAGGTGCCGTGGGAGACGCCGGCCTCCTTTGCAATGTCGGCGACTCTGGCGTCGATGTATCCGTCCCGTTCGAACACGGTGCGGGCATGTTTCATCAACAGGGCACGCGTGCGCTTTCCCTTGGCGTTTTCACCCTTGCCGTACTGTTCGCGGCGCGCGGCCGACGTTCCCGGTCCTTCTGTTGCCACTTCAGTCACCTCTCCGCTGCGACCGGTTCCGATTGAGCCTCCGCCTGGCCGAGTGCTCAGCGGATGCAGATTCTCCGGTCAGTGCCCGACCGAGAACCAGTTGGTGCACTTCGGAAGCGCCTTCGTAGGCCGGAACCGATTCGAGATTGTTGATATGTCGGATGACAGGGTATTCGAGGTTGATTCCGTGGGCGCCGAGCGGTACGTGGAGTATCCGAGGTGCCGAGATGCGGGCCATGGAACGTCCTTCGAGGAGGCGGCGCAGCAGGTGATGTCAGCGGGAGATCAAGTCCCACAGTCGAGCGGCACCGGCCGTGGCTGCGATGCGGCCGAGGCGTCGGGACCAGAAGGTGTGGCTGCCGAATTCCTCCCGCCATGACCACATTCGGCGGGTCGACAGTTGCAGGTCGTATTCGACGGTGGTGCCCATCGCCCCGTGCATCTGGTGTGCCATCCGGGCGACGGAGGTCGCCGCCTGGGAGGTGAGGATCTTCGCGGTGGCGGTGTCCGTTTCAGCGGCGCGAAGCGCCTGCTCCCAGGAGTGCTCGGCGAGGAGCCCAGCCACGCTGTTGATCGCCGATTCGGTGGCCAGACGGGCAGCGGCCGTGTCCTCGGCGGTGCGAGCGAGCATGTGGCCGACGGCCTGGAACTTGCCGAGCGGACGGCCGAATTGCTCGCGGACCTTCACGTAGTCGATGCTCAGGTCCAGGGCGCGTTGTGTGGCACCGGCCAGCGCGACCGAGCGAACCAGGGCACCGGCAAGGGTCCAGGCGACCGGATCGACAGGACCGACGACCATCGAATCGGTGACCGCCAGCGCCGACGCCGTGACGGTATCGCGTGGTTCGGCAGCGAGGTTGCGGCGCCCGGTGATGTCGAGTGCCGCGCTGTCGACCAGCACCAGGACGTGCTCGTCGTCGCGGCGGCACGGAATCAACACCTGGTCGGCGTCGCGCGCCCACGGTACCCGTCGCACGGTGCCTTCGAGAACGGTGCCGGTCGGGGTATCGGTGAGGGTCATCGTGTGTGGATCCGGGACGACGGTGACGACGTGTTCGTGCTGCACGTCGCTGTATCTCCCTGCGGCACCGAGCCATTGCCCAGCGAGAACGACATGTTCGGCGTAGGGCACGGGCACCGATCCGGCTGCGCACAGCCGGAGTACTTCCAGTGCGTCGGCGAGGTCTCCGCCGGAGCCGCCTTGGTCTTCGGGTACGGCCAGACCGAGCAGACCCAACTCGAGGAAGGTCTTCCAGATCGTGGGAAGTTCGGTGCCGGTGCGTTCCCACGCTCGCACGGTCTCGGTGTCGCATTCGGCGGCGGTGGCGCGAACCACCGTGTCGGTCAGCATCGGGTCGACGGTGGTCGTCATCGCATGAGCTCCTTCGCAGCGACCGAGCGAAGGATTTCGCTGGTTCCTCCGCGGATGGTGAGAATGGGTGAGCGCTGGACGGCGCGGGCGAGTAGTTCTTCGAAGGTGTCCTCGGAGTCGGGATCGAGCTCGAGATCGGACAGTTCGCGGATGCGGTCGATGACGTCCTGCTCGAACGTCGTGGCCAGGTCCTTGACCAGCGCGGCTTCCGCGGCCGGCGCTTTCCCCTGGTCGATCATCCGGGCTACCGACAAGGACATGTTCCGCAAAGTGCGGTAGCGAGCGGTCAGATCGCCGACTGCTGCGAGTATGTCGGCCGGTGAGTCGGCGTCGAGGCGATCGACGAATTCGCGGAGCAGGACGAACGGGGTCATCCATCGATCCGGCCCGGAGCGCTCGTAGGCCAGTTCGTTACTGACCTGTTTCCATCCTTCTCCGATGGTGCCGACGACGTGCCGGTCCGGGACGAACACGTCGTCGAGGATGACCTCGTTGAAGTGGTGGCGGCCGTCGAGGGTGATGATCGGATTGACGGTGACCCCGTCGGCTCGCAGGTTGACGATCAGCTGGCTCAGTCCCTGGTGGCGGGTTGTTTCTGGAGGACTGGTACGGCACAACACGATGGAGTAGTCGGCCCAGTGCGCGCCGGAGGTCCATACTTTGGTGCCGTTGACGGTCCATCCGCCGTCGACCTTGACGGCCGTGGTGCGAACCGAGGCGAGATCGGAGCCTGCACCGGGTTCGCTCATTCCGATGGCGAATCCGCATTCGGCTTTGGCGATTGCGGGCAGGAACTCACGACGCAACTCCTCCGAGCCGAACTTGAGCAGGGTGGGTGCCGTCTGCCGATCGGCGGTCCAATGAGCGGAGATCGGGGCGCCGGCCGCCAGCAACTCCTCGCTGACGACGAAGCGGTCGACAGCAGTGCGACCCGAACCGCCGTACTCGACGGGGATGGACATACCGACCCAGCCGCGAGCGGCCAAGGCCCGGCTGAACTCGTGGTCGACAGTCCCCATTCCGAGGGCGGGGGTGCCGGGCGGAAGATTCTCGGCAAGGAACTCGCGCACTTGGTAGCGCAACGTGAGTTCGTCACCGGTGAGGGTGGTGGGAGGAAATCTCATGAAAAGTCCTTCACAGGGAACTTGAGGGCGGATGGCTCACCGCAGGCGTAGAACGAGATCGACTGCGGCAGCGCCATGTTCACGAACGATGAAGGGGTTGATCTCGAGATCGACCAGTCGTTCGTCGAGGGCGATTGCTACATGGGACAACGTGACGAGGGCATCGACGACGGCGTCGATGTCCGCTGGGGCGCTTCCACGGTAGCCTTCGAGCAGCGGCCAAGCGGTCAGGCTCCGCAACAACTGCAGGGCTCCTGCAGGGGTGACAGGGCACAGGTCCGATGCGATGTCGGCATAGATCTCGGCTCGGGATCCGCCGAATCCGACGGTGAGCACCGGGGGGTATCCGTCGCGGGGACCGTCGATCCCGATGATCAGTTCGAGGCCGGGCTCGGCCATCTGTTGAATCATGACCCCGTCGATCTCGGCGGTGGGCTCGGCCGCGGTGACCGTGCTGCGGATCTGTTCGACCGTCGCGGGCACATCGGCCAGGTGCACACCGATCCGGACGCCTCCGATCTCGGTCTTGTGGACGACATCGGGAGACTGGATCTTCAGGGCGAACGGGCCCCAACCGAGCGAGTCCGACACGGTCGTGGTGGTTGCCACGGAATTCTCGTCGATCAGAACCGCGTCCGGGACTTCGATGCCTGCAGCCGCGAGAAATCGACGGCCGGCCCATTCGGTGACGGAACCGGTCACTCCGGCCATCGATCGGACCGCTGCCTCGACGCGCGGGCGCGCTTCGTGGGCGGCGGGGGCGGGCGTCGCGCTGCGGCGCACCTTGCCGTGAGCGACGGCCATGTCGCGCATCGAGTTGAAGACCCCTACGCCGCTGCGGTGAAGGATGTCGTCGACGTCGGCACGGCCGTCCGGTGCGGCCATGTACACGAAGCTGATCGTCGTGTCGGTGGTGTCGGCGACTGTTGCCAGCTCGCGTGCCACTCGGGTTGCGCGGATCTTGTTCAGCCCCGTCAGCAGAACCACGAGATGATCGACTCCGGGGTCGTCGGCAACCATGCGGCAGACGGAGACGAACGCGGGATTGTCGGCGGTGAACAGTTGTGCGGTGACGTCCACGGGATTGGCCACCGAACCGAATTCCGGAACGATCTCGCCCAACGCTGCCGTGGTCTCGGGACGGAGTTCCGCCGTGTGAAGCCCCTGTTCGTGGAGGTGATCGACCAGGATGCTGCCGGCACCACCGGAGGTCGTGACGATGCCGACACGCTCGCCACGGGTAGCCCGGGAATCGAGAAGGGCGGCGAACACGTCGACCATCTCGTCGAGGTCGTCGACCATGATGGCACCGCGATTGCGGGAGAGCAGGACGAATGCGGCGTCGGATCCGATCATCGCCCCGGTATGGGACGCTGCTGCCTGTTTTCCGGCGTCGGTGCGACCGGAGCGCAGCACAACAACTCGCTTGCCGTATGCAGATGCAGCATCGAGGACCGCTTCCCAGGCGTGCCCGTCGGGCATTTCCTCGAGATAGATGCCGAGCACGGAAATTTCGGGTTCGGCAAGCAAGGTCAAGGCGACATCGGTGACCGAGAGGTCGGACTGGTTACCGGTCGATACCCATGCAGACAGCCCGATCCCCCGCCCGCGGCACTCGTAGACCAAGGCACCACCCAGGGCGCCACTCTGACCGACGTAGGCGATACCCGACGGGACTCCGAGATCTGAGGCCGGGGTCGAGAAAGTCGCCGTCAGATCCGTCGGGGTGAAGGCATAACCCTGGCAGTTCGGACCCAGCACGCGGATGCCGAGTCGGCGGGCAGTGGCGCCGATACGGTCCTGCATTTGTCGTCCCTGTTCCCCCAACTCGGCGAATCCGGAGGAGAACACCACAACTACCCTGACTCCGATGCTGCCGCAATCCTCGATCACGGATTCGACCTGCGCAGCACGCACCATGATCAGAGCGACATCGACCGGGTCGGCGATCTCCCGAACCGAGCCGTAGCAGCGCAGCCCCAGCAACTCCTCCTCTTTGGGGTTGACGGGATACAACGCGCCCTCGAACGTCGAATCCACCAGGTTCCTCAACGTTCGGAACGCCACACTCCCCTCGCGTCGCGAGGCACCCACAATTGCTATCCCTCTCGGGCGCAGCAACATCGGCACGGAATCACGATCGTCTGCGCGCTGCGGATCGAGGTCGGCATGGGGAAGGGTGTGGGTCATTGCAGCTCCTACGTGAGTCGACGGGAATACGGTCAGCAGCCGACGAAGTTCGGACGACGCCGTTCCGCCGCCGCCTTGACACCTTCGGTCCAGTCCTGGGTTTCGGAAAGGATCTGTTGCTCGACCTTCTCGCGGGCCATCGCAGCTTTGACGCGGTCCGCGAGGTCGCCGCGCATCGTGGCGCGGATCGCCCGGACGGCCAGTGGTGCAGCGGAAGCGATCTCCGTGGCGAATTCGATTGCAGCGCTGCCGATTTCCGATTCAGGCACAAGTCGATCGAGAAGTCCGATGTTCATCGCCTCCTCGGCGCCGACGTTCCGGCCGGTCATCAGCATCTCGAGGGCACGTTGCTGCCCGGTCACCGCGGGGAGCGTCTCGGTGAGCCCGAAGCCGTGATGGAACCCGATGGCGGCGAAGTTGGCGGAGAAACGTGCGCGACTCGAGCCGATCCGAAAGTCGGCGGCAAGAGCCAACCCGAGTCCGCCGCCGATGGCGGCGCCCTGGATGGCAGCCACAACCGGCAGCGGCTGCTCGAACAGGCGTTGCGCCTGGTCATAGGTATGCACGCGGTCGGCGTCGTATCGAGGTTTGCGGTTTCCGCCCTGGAAGTTCGCGCCGGCGCAGAAATGCTTTCCCTCACTGCACAATACGATCGCCCGGCATTGCGCGTCCTGCGACAGTTCCTCGAACGTGTCCGCCAACGCGCCGATCAGATCGGTGTCGAAGAAGTTGTTCGGGGCTCGGTGGATGCGAACGGTCGCCACATGTTGCACGAGTTCGACGGACAGATCGGAAGATGCATCGTTCATCGGAGTCATCCTTCAAGTCACAGCAGCCGCATCATCGTGATCGGCGCCACAAGGAGGACTCTAACTCGATGTCGACGTCGAAAACAAGGGGTGGGGCAATTTGCGTAGATTTGGGCGCGCGGCGAGACCGGAAATCGACATCAGCAATGCCGACCGTGGCGACGTAACGAGCGGAAAGCTGTCGTATCCGCTTGCCGCAACATGGTTGTCGCCCGAATGCTGCGCTGCCGAAGCCGAGCCCCCCGCCGCGGCCCCGCTGTGCGCCTCGCCTGCCGACACGCGGCTTGGCCGGATGCGAGTACCACTGGCCCCACGGCGCCGAAACCGCGTCGAGAAAACGGACTTTCCGAACCGAAGAGCGTCGTCCGACTCGACATTCGTTCCCCCGGTGGGTTCGCTCTGTTGATAGGCGCCCCGGTCGGGGCGCATGCCGCTTGCTCGTGCGTGCCCGCGCATTGGTCGAGTCCGCGCTCACGTCCCGCACGATCGTGCAAGCCACGTCGACACAGGTCCGCACGTTGCCTGCTGCGACAGGACAGCCGGTACACGGTCTGCCGATGCAACACAGCACCGAGGCCGGACGATCGACCATCCACAGGGTTTCCCGGCGGGCCCATGCCGTCCGATAACCATGCCGTCCGATAACGAAGTGGCAAGTCTTCCCGACCACGCGGCGTGCAGCGACCCCAACCGTCCGGTTGCGCCGGCGCAACCGGACGGCACCCGGACGCACGGATCGCGCCCAGGCACCGTGTTCCCAAACGCCGATCCCAGGCTTGTGGATCGGGCCGACGCATCGCTACCGGGACGGCATGACGCCGCTGAATCCCTCGGGCGTGAAGCAAGGCACATCCGCGGGGTGGGGAATGCTGACACCGGGCTGCACCGGAATGCAGGCGGGGTCGACGATCGGCGCGATGTAGCCCGGTTCGACGGACGGTCCCGGGACCCAGCCGTCGGGGGCACCGCCCGCCTGAGCCACACCGGCCGCCGCCAGGGCCACGCCGGCCGTTGCCGTCGCCAGAATCGCGCCGCGAATCAGCTTCGTGCCCATGAGGTTTGTCCTATCCTTCTCGTTACGGCGGAACCCTGTTGCCCGCCACCTACTTGGAGGAGCGAGACCAGCAAAAGGTTCCGGCGAACGAACTCGGCTCCGACGCGGGCGTGCTGCATGCCGGCGCCCGAAGGTGAGGACCTTCTCCCCTACGGCAGAGCGCGCTGCCGCAACGACGATAGGCAGTGACGGATTCCAGCCGGCCGACCCCAGGAGGCCAACGTGACCGCACCTCAACCGATAGTCGTCGGAGTGGACGGCTCACCCTCGTCTCTGCAAGCGGTCGCGTGGGCCGCGAAGGAAGCAGCACGACGGGGGGCTCCCCTCACCCTTGTCACCACGGCGATCGTGTCCGGCGGCTACGTCGTCCCCATCGGAATGCCGGACACCTTCTACGAGGAGGAGCAGCTCGAGGCGGAGCGGCGGCTCGCCGAGGCCGAGAGCCTGGTCGCGCAGGTGACGGCGGGACACACCGTCGAGGTCGAGAAGGCCGTGTCACAGGATGCACCGGCCCGCGAGCTGATCGAGCGATCCAAGTCCGCCCGGATGGTGGTCCTCGGTGCGAATCGGCGCGGCCTGATCGAACGTGCGATTCTCGGCTCGGTCAGCTCCGCGGTGGTCACCCACGCCCGTTCACCGGTGGCCGTCGTACGGGGTCTCCCGCATGTCGACGTCAACGATATTTCCGGTCCGGTCGTCGTCGGGGCCGACGGGTCGAAGCACAGCGAGCCCGCGATCGCGATGGCGTTCGAGGAGGCGGCCATGCGCGGTGCCGAGCTCGTCGCGGTCCACGCGTGGTCCGACGTCGATGTGCACGCCCCGTTCCCCAGCGACTTCGACTGGGCCCAGGTGGAGGAACGCGAGCGGGCGACGCTGTCCGAGAGCCTGGCCGGATACTCCGGGGAGTTCCCCGACGTCCCGGTCCGGACGGTGGTGGTCCTGGATCGGCCCGTCCGGACCCTGCGTGACGAGTCCGAGCACGCCCAGCTGTTGGTGGTCGGAAGTCGCGGACGGGGCGGGTTCACGGGCCTGCTGCTGGGCTCGACGAGCCGCGCGCTGCTGCACCACGTGACCTGCCCGATGCTGGTGGTGCGCTAGACGCGGGTAATTTCCTCCAGCACCGCCGCGACCACCCGGTCGGCTGCTCGGGCGGCGGTGCGGGACAGGCCGCAGCCGAAGCCGACGTCGGCGGCGTCGACGGTGTACAGCACCCATCGGCGGGGCATGCGATCGAGCAGACGCCCCAGCTCGAGGGCGGTGATCAACCCGAAGCCGTGGGTACTGGTCGCCGCCCCCGGCGACAGCGTCAGGTCCTGCGAGTCGAAACGGTGCACGGTTCCCGGAGTCACCGTTCCCGAACGAGCGGAATCTCCTACCGCGGAATCGATCAGAATCGCCAGATCCGCGCCGTCCCACGCGTCGAGCATCCGCGTCGGTTCGCCGTCCACCGCGTACACCCCGACGTCCGGTGCCACCCGGGCGGCGACGTCGCGCGCGACCGCGGGTCCGACCCCGTCGTCCCTGCGGTAGTCGTTTCCCAACCCGAGCACCACGGTTCTCATCGGCACATCATCGGCGCTGCACCGTGAGGGTCAGGAAGTGCGTGGCGCACGAGATGCACGGATCGTAGTTGCGGATGATGTGCTCGCACATCATCGTCAGATCCTCGTCCGAGGCGGCGAGATTCGCCTCGACGGCGCGGCGCAGATCGTGCTCGATCGCCGCCTGATTCTGGGAGGTCGGCGGGACGATCGCGGCCGCGGTGACGAGGCCGGCGGAGTCCAGTTCGTAGCGGTGATAGAGCAGGCCACGGGGCGCTTCGCTGACACCGTGCCCGACGCGACGCACCGGCGAGACAGCGGTGGCGGGTGGAGCGGGCCGTCGGTAGCGGTCGATGATCCGCAGCGCCTCCTCCAGCGCGTACACGACCTCGACGGCGCGGACGACGATGCTGCGGTAGGGATTGCGGCATCGGGGGCCGAGTCCCGCCGCGGCCGCGGACGCCGCGGCCTGCCCGGTCAGTTGCCCGGAGTTGAGCGAATACCGGGCCAGCGGGCCGGTGAGGTAGCGGCGCCCGTCGAGCGTAGCGTGCAGTGCGGTCGAGTGCGGCACCTGGTGTTCGGTCACGTGCTTCGGGAATTCGCTTGCTGTGCAATGCAACCCGGAAGTGGAGACGACGTCGCCGTCCTCGATGGCGTAGCGCGACGGGTGCTGCAACGCGAGGAACTCGTGGTCGACGTCGATGTCGGGACAGTCGAAGGAGGACACCCAGTCGACCGTTGCCACCGCGTCGTCGAGGGCGGCGTCGAGTTGCGTTGCGAGCGGGGCGAGTTCGGCCCGGGTCGGGGCGTGGTGGAATCCGCCGACCCGCACGTTGACGGGGTGAATCGGGCGCCCACCGACGACGTCGAGGACGGCGTTTCCCGCCTTCTTCAAGGCCAGTCCCCGTTCGACCGCGGCACGATCCCTGCGCGCGAGTTCGATCGAATCCGGGACGCCGAGGAAGTCTGGGGCGTGAAGGAAGTAGATGTGCAGCACGTGGCTCGCGATCCACTCCCCGCAGTACAGGAGCCGGCGAAGGTCGGTGATGTCGTCGTCGACGATCACTCCGCACGCGTCCTCCAGCGCGTTGCAGGCGCTCACCTGATACGCGACGGGGCAGATCCCGCAGATCCGGGAGGTGATGTCGGGCGGCTCCAGGAAGTGCCGGCCACGCAGGAACGATTCGAAGAATCTCGGCGGCTCGTAGATCGCGAGATCCACCCGCTCGGCGCGGCCGTCGCGGACGGTGACGTCGAGCCGGCCTTCGCCTTCGACGCGGGCGAGCGCCCGGACGGTCATTTCCCTACGGGAGTCGGTCATCGCGTGCTCCCGCCGTGCCGGTGTCGAACGCCGCGACGTTGAACGTCGCGAAGATCCGGGAGATGTCCGCCTCGCTCATGCCGCAGGTCCGCAGCCACCCCGTCATGGACGCGAGGTTGGGATCGGGCGCCGGACCGAAACAGCCGTAGCATCCCCGGGAGACGGCCGGACACAGTGCGCCGCAGCCGGAGTGCGTCACCGGTCCGAGGCAGGGTGTGCCCTCGGCGACCATCACGCAGGTCAGACCGCGTCGTTTGCACTCCGTGCACACGGTGGTGTTCGGGATGTTCGGCTTCCGTCCGGACAGGTAGGCGGTGATCACCTCGAGGAGCTGGCGGCGATCGATGGGACATCCGCGCAGTTCGAAGTCGACCGGCACGTGCGCCGAGACGGGGGTCGAGGTGGCGAGCGTGTCGATGTAGTGGGGGTCGGCGTAGACGACCGACAGGAACTCGTCGATGTCGGCGAAGTTGCGCAGCGCCTGGATCCCGCCCGCGGTGGCGCAGGCCCCGATGGTGACCAGGGACCGGGATTGTTCCCTGATCCTGCGGATGCGGTCGCGGTCGGCCGCGGTGGTGATCGATCCTTCGACCAGCGACAGGTCGTACGGTCCACCCGCGACGGCGTCGGACAGCTCGAGGAAATGGGCGATCGACACCTCCTCGGCCAGCGGCAGCAGCTCGTCCTCGCAGTCGAGAAGGGTGAGCTGGCAGCCGTCGCAGGAGGCGAACTTCCACACCGCGAGGGTCGGTGTCGGTTTCGAGGGTGTACTCATCTACAGCTCCGGTACGCGCAGAAGCGGTTCGGCGACGGTGTAGTCGACGACGGGCCCGTCCCGGCAGAGCAGGAGCTCCCCGAGTTGGCAGTGGCCGCACTGCCCGGTGCCACACTGCATGTTCCGTTCGAGGGACAACTGGATGGCCTCGGCGGGAACTCCCCGCGACATCAGGGCGCGGGCGCAGAACCGCATCATCGGTTCGGGCCCGCACAGCAGTGCGGTGGTGCGGGCGGGGTCGACGTCGATTCTCTGTAGGGCTTCGGTGACGAATCCGACCGCACCCGTCCACCCGGACACCGGTTGGTCGATCGTCAGCTCGACGGTGAGGTCGTCCCGGGTCGCCCAGGCGGACAGGTCGGATGGGAACAGGATGTTCGCCGGGGTCCGCGCCCCGACGACGAGGGTGAGCCGCCGGAACCGGTCGCGTGCGGCGAGCGCGGCGAGCACGGCGGGCCGCAGGGGCGCCAGCCCTACCCCTCCGGCGACGACGACCAGATCACCGCCGGGGCGGGTGTGCATCCGCCATCCGTTCCCGAACGGGCCCCGGACACCGATCACCGTGCCGACCGGTGCGTCGTGCAGCGCCCGGCTCACGGCCCCCACGCTGCGGATGGTGTGGACGAGCGTGTCACTGTCGGGCGTCGGGTCACCGCTGACCGACACCGCCACCTCCCCGACGCCGTGGGCGTACAGCATCATGAACTGTCCTGGTGCAAAACGTCTTTCGGCGGGTTCCATGAGGGGCTGCAGCGTCAGCGTGACGGTGTCGTGTGTTTCCCGCGCGCGTGCGACAACCCGGTAGCCGAGGGGAATCGCGGAATCCGGAGTCACGGTGTCACTCCGAGGAACGGCCGGCGTAGAGGTCGAGCAACCGGGCCCGCGTCGAATGCAGGCGGGCGACGATCATCTCCG
>NZ_JADZGH010000168.1:26847-34373 GCF_015865005.1 Rhodococcus sp. CX | reverse complement strand
GTCGCCTGCAGGGCGACGACGTCCAGCTCGGTGGCCTCGGTGACGGCCGCGGCGTGCGCGGTGAACTGCCAGCGGGGACGGGCAGCGAGCCAGGAACAGCCGAGGATGTCGCCGCCGTGCACGGTTTCGAGGACCACGGTGCCTCGCCCCGGTACCACCGTGCTCAGCACGACGCTGCCGGTGTGCAGCAGCCAGCACCGGGTGGCGGGTTCGTCCTCCCGGAAGACGAGCTCGCCGGGGGCGAACCCGACGGCGACTGCGAAGTCCGCGAGCCGGGTGCGGTGTTCCTCGGAGAGCCCGGCGAGCGCGGCCGGGAGAACGGGCTCGGGAGCGTTCACCGGTCGTCCTCTCCCCACGCCGGGAGCAGCTGTGACAGTCGTGCCGCTTCCTCGGTGATGTCGATGCCGACCGGGCACCAGTCGATGCAGCGTCCGCATCCCACACATCCGGAACTGCCGAACTGGTCGAACCACGTGCCGAGTTTGTGCGACATCCACTGGCGGTACCGGCTCTCGCCGGAAGTGCGGACATCGCCGCCGTGCAGGTGGCTGAAGTCGAGTTCGAAGCAGGACGACCAGTGCTGCCAGCGCTGCGCGTGCTCACCGGTCAGGTCGGTCGTGTCCTCGGTGGTGGTGCAGAAGCAGGTGGGGCATACCATCGTGCAGTTCCCGCAGGTCAAGCATCGGTCGGCGACGTCTTCCCAGACGTCGGCGTCCCGGGCACGCCGGAGGAGCTCGCGCAGATCCGTGTCGGGCATGTGGCGGCCCATGTGCCGGGCCGCATCGGCGACCGCGCGGCGTGCACCCTCGACGTCGTCTGCTTCCGCGACACGGGACTCGACGTCGCCGAGGACTGCCGCACCGGATTCGGTTCCGACGTCGACGAGGAATCGGTGGCCGTGGTTGTCGAGGAGTTCGGTCAGCGCCAGGTCGTATCCCGCCCCGGCCGCCGGCCCGGTGCCCATGGAGGCGCAGAAGCACACACCGCCGGGTTCGGTGCAGTGCGCGGCGACGACGAACAGGCTGCGGAAACGGCGCGCGGTCGGTGTATCGGCGTCCGGGTCCGGACACAGGACACGGCGCAGCACCGCGATCGCCGCGAGATCGCAACCGCGCACACCGACGAACGCACAGGGCGTCTCGTCGACGACGGGCGGTTCCCACGGACCGTCACGGGTGGTGGACCACAGTTGCCGTCGCGGTGGATGCAGGTACTGCTTCCAGGATTGGGGACCCGACGAATGCGCGAACACGGCGGCGTCGTCGCGTCGATGCAGCCGGTAGCGGCCGGGAGCGGTCTCGACGCCCCATCCGGCCGGCAGGTCGGCCCCCGATTTCAGCTCACCGAGGACGATCGCGGTGTCACTCACGGTGGGGCCGACGACCCGATATCCCCGCTCTCGCAGTACGTCGATCAGCAGATCGAGACCCCGGCGGTCCAGGATGCGTTCGTCCACCCGCGGGATGCGTGCGCCGTCCATGCGCCTGCTCCTTCGTCGGCCGCGTCGGCCGTCGACAGTTCACCTTCCATTGAGCCAGGTCACATGCCCTCGGCGATAGGGGCCCTTCGTCCCTTCCTCGGCTCATCGGTGCCGACCGGCACCGCAAGAGGGGAAAATTGACGGTGCGACAGTTACACACACGGAAGGGGGAACACGATGTCTGTGCCCGCTCGCCAGCCCCGTTCGGTCTTCCCGGAGCTGTCCGAAATCTTCGACACGCTCCGATGGCCTTCCTTCGGTACCGTCTTCGGCAACAACCTCATTCGCGTCGAAGACCACATCGACAACGGTCGCTACATCGTCCGAGCCGAGATTCCCGGAGTGGACCCGGACAAGGACATCACCGTCACGGTCGACCGCGGCCGCCTCGACATCCACGCGGAACGCACCGAGGAGAAGACCGAGAAGGGCCGGTCCGAGTTCTCCTACGGTTCGTTCCATCGCTCGGTGACCCTGCCGCCCACCGCCGACGACGAGGACGTCGAGGCGTCCTACGACAAGGGAATTCTCACCGTCTCGATCGGGCTTGCCGAGGGAACCGAATCCGCCAAGAAGATCGACATCAAGACCACGAAGTGATGCCGTCGAGCGCTCCCGGGGCCCGTCCGAGAGCGCCGACGCGCTGAGTGGAACAACGCACTGCCCGGCTCGAGGATTGCCTCGAGCCGGTTCGGTGCGGTGCCTCACAGCGAGGGCGGGTCATCGCGATGCTCGCCCGTTTCGACGAGGGTGAAGTAGTTCTCCTCCTCCTGAAGGAAGTGCAGGCGCAGCAGCGCGTGCAGGCCGTACAGACATGCGAGGAGGTCGTCGCACCGGTCCGGGTCGACAGCGCCGCGCGAGTCGATCTGCCGGCGATGGGTGTGCAGTCGGCGAGCGAGCCGCTCGATCTCGGCGTGCATCCGGCTCATCGTCGCGGTGGCCTCACCGCTGCCGAGTGGCGCGGCCAGCGCCGGATAGAGTTCGGTCTCCTCGGCCTGCTCGTGCGGAAGCAGAGTTCCGGTGAGGAAGTCGTCGACGTCCCGCAGCGATTCCACCGCTCGTTGCCGGTCTCCGGCCGCCAGGAGCTGCGCGGTGTCGCGCAGTATCGAGAGCCGGTCCCTCATCTCCTCGTGCTCACACGAGAATCGCTGCAGCATCTTCTCGGTGTCCTCGGGCAGCACCGCGTCGCGGGTATGTTCGCCGCGCAGCGCCCGGAGCGCATTGAGGATGACGGCGACGTCGATGGCTTCCTGCAACAACGCGCCCACTGCCGGAGCCAACCAGCCGGCTGCCGCACATCCCATCGCCACCACAGACAACGTCATCCCGATGCCGGCGCTCTGGAGAGCGATGCGGCGGGATCGGCGCGCGATTTCCATCGCGTCGGCGATGCGGTCGAGCCGGTCCGTGGTCAGGACGATGTCGGCAGCCTCGGAGGTTGCCGTCGACCCGCGCGCACCCATCGCGACCCCGACCGTTGCGGCGGCCAGGGCAGGAGCGTCGTTGACGCCGTCGCCCACCATGACCGTCACCGCCGACTCGCACTCGGCTCGCACCCGGGACACCTTGTCCGCCGGCGTCTGTTCCGCATAGACGTGGTCGAGGCCGAGAATCGCGCCGATCTCCGCGGCGGGCGCACGCCGGTCGCCGGTCAGCATCACCAGCCTGTTCAGACCCGCCGACCGTAGGCGTCTGAGCGTGCGCGGCGCGTCCCGGCGCAGGGGGTCGGTCAGCAGGATCGCGCCGGCCAGTTCGCCGTCGACGGTCACCCACACGACGACCGCGCCGTCGAGAACGCTTCGAGCCACCACCGCGCGGGCCCACGACGGTGCGTGTGCCGGCAGGACCAGCGTGCCGACGGTCACGCGGCGACCGTCCACGGTGGCCGCGATCCCCGTGCCGGGTTCCTCCACGACCTCGGTGGGATAGGACAGCGTCAGACCCCGGATTCTCGCATCTTCGACGAGGGCGTCGGCGAGGACGTGTGCGGAAACCTGGTCGGCGGACGCGGCCAACCGCAGAACCTCGGGAGCGTCGTAACCGGGCGCCGTGACCATGTCGGACTCCGCGGGCCGGCCGGTGGTCAGAGTCCCGGTCTTGTCCATGACGAGTGTGGTTGCCTGGCCCAGGTTTTCGAGAGCGCCCCCACTACGGATCACCACTCCCCTGCGAGAAGCCCGAGAGAGCCCGGACACGATCGCGACCGGGGCTGCGAGCAGCAGTGGGCACGGGGTCGCCACCACGAGGACAGCGACCGCCCGCACCGCAGTACCACTCGCCACCCACGCGACGGCAGCGAGGATCAGTGCGACCGGGAGGAACCACGCTGCGATCCGATCGGCCAGCCGCACGACCGGGGCGGATTCCGCAGCAGCATCGCGGGCGAGCCGGACCACTCCGGCGTAGGTGCTCTCCTCGGCGGTCGCGCGTGCCTCCATTTCGAAGACGGCGCCGGCGTTGACGACACCGGACCGCACGGCCTCGCCGGCGCCGCGCCGGACGTTCATCGGTTCACCGGTGAGCGTCGATTCGTCGAGGACGGCGACAGGACCGATGATCCAGCCGTCGACCGGAACCGTTTCACCCGATCCGACGACGAGGACGTCGCCTGCCGCGATGGCGTCGATGGCCACGGTCTCGACGATCTCCCCGCGCCGGCGCCGGGACGAGCGCGGCGCACGGTCGAGCAGGCTTCGCAGGTCCTTGGACGCGCGGCGGTTCGCCGCGGCGTCGAGACTCTGGCCGGTGGCCAGCATGACGGCGATGAGGGCGCCGGCAAGGTACTCGTCGACCAGCAATGTGCCGAGCAGCGACAGCACGGCGATCAGATCGACCCCCACCCTCCCGCGGCGCAATGCCGTCAGCACCCACCACACCGCGGGCACGATCGCGATCACCGTGCCGGTGATCCAGAACCTGTTCGCGACCGCGGCTGCGCCCGCGAGCCAGGCGACAACGCCGCCCGTCAGAAACGTCAGGGTGAGAACCAGCAGAGCCGGTTCCACGAATCGCCGCCATCGTTCCCGCCCGGTCGGATGCGGTACCGGATCTCCCGCCACTGCTGTGCTCCTCGTCCGCCGATCGCGATCACCGTCCGCCGATGGAGATCACTGCGGATGACGGCCGGGTGGCGTCGGGAATCTCGGTGATCGGGCGGGCGCGACCGATACGACTCGATATCACCGTAGTGGTCCGACCCGTACCGTGCAGCCGGACCACGGCACGGCAGGTCCAGCTCGAGCGAGCCCCGCATCCCCGGCCCGTCGCCGGTGAGAGTGCCGCCGTGCACGGTCGCGAGCCCGCGCGCGATGATCGGTCCGAGACCCCTGCCGGCGGTGCTGCGTGCGGGATCGACCCGGTGGAATCGCTCGAAGATCGCCTCGAGCCGGTCCGGTGCGGCGCCCTCCCCCGTATCCGCGGCGGCCGGTCTCGCGTCGGTCACGGATCGCGCCGGAAACCGCACCGGTGGATGTCTCGCACGGAAGAATTGTCGGTGTCCGGCATCCGACGACCGGAGGGAGCATTCCGATGAGCACCCCGTCCACCGTGCTCGGCGAGGTCCGCCCCGAGCACGACTGTCCGCACGGTTCGATCCTCGTAACCTTGCACTATCAGCGCAGTTTCGCGCTGCCGATCGGCGAGGTGTGGGCGGCGCTGACCAAGCCGGACGTGCTCGCCCGCTGGTACGGACGGTGGACCGGGGATTCGTCGTCGGGCCGGGTGCGTTTGACGATGACCGACGAGCACGACTCGACGACAACGGATGTCACGATCGTCGAGTGCGCGGGTCCGCGGATGCTCGTCGTCGACGTGGACGGGTGGAGGCTCGAGCTGCGGTTGCGTCAGGTCGGCCGGGTCACGACCCTCGAGTTCACGCATCGGCACGTTCCCCGTTCGGAGGCGGCCGAGATCGGTCCGGGCTGGCAGTACTACCTCGATCGGCTCGACGCGCTGCTGGCCGGGCAGCGGGAGCCGCGCTGGGCGGACTATCCGGAACTCGGCGAGGCGTACCGCTGAACACAGGATCCCTGTACGACGGTGGGTGCACCGATATTTCGGTACACCGACCGTCGTTTCGGGCGTCAGCCACTGTCGCCTCCGGCGTCAGCCGCTGTTACGCAGTGCGGTGGCCAGGCCGTTCATGGTGAGCTGGATGCCGCGCCGTACCTCGTCGGTGTCCTCCCCCGCGCGCAGTCGCCGCAGTAACTCCACCTGCAGGTGGTTGAGCGGTTCGAGGTACGGGAACCGGTTGTGCACAGACCGCGCCAGCGCCGGGTTGTCCGCCATCAGGTCCGGTCGTCCGGTGATCGCCAGATAGGTGCGGACGGTGCGCGCGTGTTCGTCGACGATCTTGCCGAAGACGCGGTCGCGCAGGTCGGTGTCGGGGACGAGTTCGGCGTAGCGGGCGGCCAGCCCCATGTCGGATTTGGCGAGCACCATCGCCATGTTGGACAACACGGTGCGGAAGAACGGCCACCGCTCGTACAGGTCGGTGAGCGTGGCACGGCGGGTGTCGTCGTCGCCGATCCACGATTCGAAGGCGGTGCCGGTGCCGTACCAGCCGGGGAGCATGACGCGGGACTGGGTCCAGGCCAGCACCCACGGGATAGCCCGCAGATCCGCGATCGACGACGTCGGTTTGCGTGAGGTGGGACGGCTGCCGATGTTGAGTTGCCCGATTTCGCCGACGGGCGTGGCGGTGCGGAAGTATTCGACGAATCCGGGGGTCTCGTGCACGAGTTCGCCGTAGGCCGCGCGGGCCCGGGCGGCCAGGTCGTCGAGGATCGCGTAGGCGGCGGGCGCGTCGGCGCCCAGGCCTTCGACGTCGAGCAGCGTGGATTCGAGGGTCGCGGCGACGAGGCTTTCGAGGTTGCGGCGCGCCGAGCGGGGTTCGGCGTACTTCGCGGCGATCACCTCGCCCTGCTCGGTCAGCCGCAGTGACCCGGTGACCGCGCCCGGGGGTTGCGCAAGAATCGCGTCGTAGCTGGGGCCGCCGCCGCGGCCCACGGTGCCGCCACGGCCGTGGAACAGCCGCAGCCGGATACCGTGCTCGCGGGCGCATTCGACGAGGTCGAGTTCGGCGCGGTACAGCGCCCAGTTCGCGGCGAGGTAGCCGCCGTCCTTGTTGGAATCCGAGTAGCCCAGCATGACCTCCTGCACCGACCCGGCCGAGTCGACGAGGCTGCGGAACTCCGGGATCGACAGGGCTGCACCGAGAATGGCGGCGCCGCGCTGGAGGTCTTCGATGGTTTCGAACAGCGGGATCACCGCGACCGGGCAGCGCGGGCCGGTGTCGGTGTGGTCGACGAGCCCGACCTCCTTGAGCAGCACCGCCGCTTCGAGGAGGTCGCTGACCGACGCGCACATGCTGATGATGTAGTGCGGCACGGCGTGGGCGCCGAGCAGCCGGATGGCCTCGGCAGCGGCGCGGAGCACCCCGAGTTCGGCGGTGGTGAGCTCCCCGAGCCGGGCGCCGGGGGCGCTGAGCGGGCGCCGGGTGGCGAGCTCGCGGGTGAGCAGTTCGACCTTGCGGTCTTCGGGCAGCGCCTCGTAGTCGTCGGTGACGCCGGCCCAGGCGAGCAGTTCGGCGACGACCCGGCCGTGGACCTCGGAGTTCTGCCGCAGATCGAGGGCGCTGAGGTGGAACCCGAACACCTCGACGGCGCTGCGCAGGTGGGCGAGGCGGTCGTCGGCGATGACGTCGTCGCCGGCGGCCCGCAGCGAGGCGTCGAGGACGTCCAGGTCGGCGAGCAGTTCGGCCGGGCCCGGGTAGGGCTCGAGGAGGGGGACACCGAAGTTCGGCGGGTCGTCGAGCAGACGCTGCGCGGTGGCGGCGAGGCGGCCGCGGATGCCGTGGATCGCGCGCCGGTAGGGTTCGTCGGCGCGTGCGGGCACGTCGTCGGCGGCGGCCTCGACGAGCGCCTTCAGTTCGGCGGTGATCGGGACGAGCCGCTCGGACATCGACAGTTCCTGCTCGAGTTCGGCGAGTTCGGTGCGGTAGTGGCCGAAGACCGTGGTCGCGGCGCGGTCGGTGGCGCGGTGGACG
>NZ_JADZGH010000168.1:22938-26765 GCF_015865005.1 Rhodococcus sp. CX | reverse complement strand
GTGGACGACCTCGGCGGTGACGTTCGGGTTGCCGTCGCGGTCGCCGCCGATCCACGAGCCGGTCCGCACGATCGGTTCGGTGAGCAGGGCGGTGCCGGGCCAGCGGGACCGCAGTTCGCGGCGGACCTCGGCGTCGAGGGCGGGCACCACCGCGAACAGCGAGGCCTCGTAGTAGCGCAGACCGGTTTCGATCTCGTCCTGGATCCGCAGGCGCGCCAGGCGGATCAGCGCGGTCTGCCACAGCGTCAGGATGTGCCGCCACAGTTGCCGGTCGATCTCGGCGATCTCGGTGGCGTCCTCGGCGCGACCGCGGCGGCGCATGAGATCGGTGATCCGTGACTGCACGACGAACACGGTGCGTCGGCGGGTTTCGGTGGGGTGCGCGGTGATGACCGGCGAGACCAGCGCGTGCTCGAGCGCCGCAGCGACCGCATCCGGGTCGAGGTCGGCGGCGTCGAGTTTGGCGTAGGTAGCGGCCAGCGAGCTGTCCTGCGGCGGTTCGCCCGCGGCGACGTGCAGCGCGCGGCGCCGCTCGCGGTGCAGGTCCTCGGCGAGGTTCGCGAGCAGCGCGAAGTGACTGAAGGCGCGGATGACCGGAATCGTGTCGGCGGTGGCGACCTCGCGGAACATGGCGGCGAGGTCGGCGCGGTCCAGTTCGGAGCGGCGCACCCGGAAGCTCTCGATCCGGGCCTTCTCGACGAGTTCGTAGGCGGCTTCCCCGGCGTGCTTGCGCACGATCTGTCCGAGGATGCTGCCGAGCAGGCGGATGTCGTCGCGCAGCGGCTCGGTGGCGGCTGTTCCGGTCGGGACGCTCATCCGGTCAGTATCGACTGAAGGCGCTGGTCGCGCGACCGGAAGCCGGTCAGCTGAACTTGATCTGCAGCCCGATGCCGAGGATGGAGATCAGCCAGATGATGCCGGTGAAGACGGTGAGACGGTCCAGGTTCTTCTCCGCGACCGTCGATCCGGAGAGGCTGGACTGGACGCCACCGCCGAACAGGCTGGACAGGCCGCCGCCCTTACCGCGGTGCAGCAGCACCAGCAGGATCAGCAGCAGGCTGGTGACAATCAGCAGGATGTCCAGGAACAGTTCCATGCGGCGCTCGGTGTCCTTCGATGGTCGGTGACGTCGGCCGTCAGCTTACCCGGTGATCCCCGCCGTCCGTGCCGGCGGTACCTTCCGGTCGGAAACGTGATTCTCGAAAACGAGAGCAGAATTCGGACGAATGTGATCTAAATGAGACGCAAGAAAAACCATACCCCGAAGGAAGGTTTGTGTTGTCTCGCACTGTCCTCCCCGCCGGGCGCCGCAGCGCCCGGCTCGCCGCAACGGTCACCCTCAGCGCCGCACTGCTGCTCACCGGCTCCGCCACGGTCGGCGCCGCCCCCTTCGATCTCCCGACCGGGTCGTCCGGCATCGGTGCACCGGCCGTCGTCGAGACTCCCAGGCTGTCGTCGGTCGACAACTTCCGCGATCTCGCCGGATCCGGCGGCGGCTACCCGGCGGCGTTCGGGCTGCGGGTACAGCCCGGCGTCTTCTACCGATCCAACGCCCTCACCAGCAACGACGAAGACGCCGCGGTGCTCGACTCCCTCGGCATCGCGGCGGTGTACGACCTGCGCACCGACGGCGAGATCGCCGATGCCCCGGACCGCATCCCGGCCGGTGCCCAGTACATCCGGCACCCGCTGCTGTCCGGGAACCTGAGTTCGACCTCGATCCTGGCGAGCCTGAGGACACCGGAGGACGCGCGCGCGGTCATGCAGGACATCAACCGCGCATTCGTCGCCGATCCCGAGATCCGCGCGGAACTCGGCGCGATGTTCACCGAGTTCGCCCGCACCGACGGACCGCAGCTGTTCCACTGCACCGCCGGGAAGGACCGCACCGGCTGGACCGCGGCCGTACTGTTGTCCCTCGCCGGCGTGGACCGCGAGACCGTGTACACGGACTACCTGCTGTCGAACGAATACTCCGGCGACCACATCCGCGCGACACTTGCTGCGCTCGCCGAATCCCGGGGTCCCGAGGTGGCGGCGATCTACGCGCCGCTCCTCACCGTCGAACGTAGTTACCTCGAGGCCGGATTCACCCAACT
Source organism: Rhodococcus sp. CX (assembly GCF_015865005.1). NCBI lineage: Bacteria > Bacillati > Actinomycetota > Actinomycetes > Mycobacteriales > Nocardiaceae > Rhodococcus > Rhodococcus sp. CX. The sequence goes on along the minus strand of NZ_JADZGH010000168.1, from coordinate 24,666 downwards.
CGAACACGACTTCGGCACCGTCCACAACTACCTGATCACCGGGCTGGGTTTGAGCCCGCAGACCGTCGCGGCGCTGTCCGCCAAGCTCGTCGGCTGACCGACGCGCAGGCCGGCCGGGCAGCGGCCCGGCCGGCCGAGCAGGGTGATCGACGGTGGGGGTCGGCCACCGCAGGTGACAGTGCCGCCGATCTCCACCGCACTGCCGTCGCCACCGGGCATCATCGGAGTCGATGAGTGCACCCCTGCACGGGAAGATCGCGGTGGTGGCCGGAGCGACCCGCGGCGCCGGCCGCGGCATCGCGGCCGGGCTCGGCGAGGCCGGCGCCACCGTGATCTGCACCGGCCGGAGCAGCAGGACGCACGGTCGCGAGACGTCCGACTACGACCGGCCGGAGACCATCGAGGAGACCGCCGAGCTCGTCACCGCACTCGGTGGAACCGGTGTCGCGATCCAGGTCGACCACCTCGATCCCGACCGGGTGGCCACGCTCGCGGGGCGTCTCCGTGCCGAGTTCGGGCACATCGATGTTCTCGTCAATGACATCTGGGGCGCGGAGATTCTCAAAGGCGCACCGGCGCAGTGGAACACCCCGATCTGGGAGCACGATCTCGACGCCGGGCTCCGGATCGTGCGACTCGGCCTCGACACCCACCTGATCACGTCGCATCACCTGCTGCCGTTGCTCGTGTCCGAGCCCGGCGGTCTGCTCGTCGAGGTCACCGACGGGACGGCGGGCTACAACGCCACCCACTACCGCATCTCCGTCTTCTACGACTTGGTGAAGAACGCGGTCAACCGGCTGGCATTCTCGCAGGGGCACGAACTCGCCGCACACGGCGGCACCGCCGTCTCGGTCACGCCCGGCTGGCTGCGCTCGGAGATGATGCTCGACAACTACGGTGTCACCGAGGACAACTGGCGCGACGCCCTCGACCCCGGCAGGCCGGACGGGTTGCCCACGGCACCACCGGGTTTCGCGAACTCGGAATCACCGCGGTATGTGGGCCGTGGCGTTGCGGCGCTGGCCGCCGACCCCGCGCGGGCCCGCTGGAATCAGCGGTCGGTGACGTCGGCCGATCTCGCGCGCGCCTATCGCGTCACCGACGTCGACGGGTCCCGGCCCGACGCCTGGGCCGACTCGTGACGGCCCGCGCTACCCGGCCGCCGCGTGGGTGTAGCGGTCGCGCCCGGCGAACCCACCCACCAGGCTCTGCCCGACCGCGCACACCGCGATCAGGATCAGCACGGGCGTCCAGGTCCCGGTGACGTCGAAGAGCACGCCCGCCGCGATCGGACCACACATCGCCAGCAGGTAGCCGACGCACTGCGCCATCCCGGACAGCTGCGCCGTCTGCGCGACCGTGCGGGTGCGCAGCCCGAACAACGCCATGGCGAGCACGAACGTCGTACCCGAACTGATCCCGGCGACGATCGCCCACAGCAGCACCAGATCCGGGACGAGCAGCAACCCGGCCACCGCGACCACGAGGATCGCCCCACCGACGATCGCGAGCATGCGCTGGTCGGCGCGCCGTCCCATCAGCACGGTCGCACCGAGCCCGGCCACGATCCCGACGACCTGGTACGCGAACGAATGCCAGCCGGCGGTGGCCGCGTCGACACCGAGACTCGCCTCCACCGACGGCAGCCAGGTCACCAGTAGATAGAAGGTGGTCGACTGCAGGCCCATGAACGCGGTGACCTGCCACGCGACACCCGAGCGCCAC
>NZ_JADZGH010000168.1:22299-22847 GCF_015865005.1 Rhodococcus sp. CX | reverse complement strand
GGCCGCGCAGGAACCACACCGCGGCGGCGACACACGGCAGGATCGCCCACACCGCCAACGCGGTCCGCCAGTCACCGGTCGCGTCCGCCAGCGGCACCGCCAGACCCGCACCGAGCCCCGCGGCACCGGTGGTGACCGACGAGTACACACCGGTGACGGTCGCGAGCCGGCCCGCGTGGTCGCGTTTGACCACTGCCGGCAGCAGCACGTTCGCGACCGCGATCCCGGCGCCGATCGCCACGGTGCCCGACCACAGCCAGACGGCACCCGGCAGCGACCGCACGAGGATCCCGGCGGCGAGCACCCCCAGTGCGAGCAGGATCAGCAGTTGCGATCCGAACCGGGCCGCGGGCCGGTGGATCCATGGGGACACCACCGCGAAGCACAGCAGCGGGACCGCTCCGAGGATCCCGAGCCCGGTGCTACCCAGGCCGGTGTCGGCCCCGATCGAGCCCAGGAGTGGGCCGACCGCGGTGATCGGCGGACGCAGGCACGCCGCGACGATCAGCACGGCGAGCAGGCCGAACAATACGGTTCGGCGGGTCGGG
>NZ_JADZGH010000168.1:9396-22289 GCF_015865005.1 Rhodococcus sp. CX | reverse complement strand
TACCCGCGCGTAGTGTTACAACCACGGTTGCATCGGCTCAGGAGGTGGAGATGCGGCCGCACCAAGACGTCGCGACACTACTGGGCCTGATAGCCGTCCTGGCACTCGGATGCTCGTCGACGGTGCCGTCCGAGTCCCCGCAGACGGGCGATCTACCGCTGCGGCAGGTCGCGCAGACGGAGTTGACCGGTGGCCCGGCACGGTTCGACTACACCAGTCTCGATCCCGCACTCGGACTGATGTTCATCGCCCATATGGGTGCCGGAGAGATCATCGACGTCGACGTGCACGGCCGTCGGGTCGTCCGCACCATCACTGACGTTCCGGACGTACACGGAGTGCTCGTTGTCCCGGACATCCGACGCGTGTACGCCACCGTCACCGGACGCGACCAGCTGGTCGCCTTCGACGAGGACACCGGCGAGGTCCTGTTTGCCGCGCCGACCGGCGACTACCCCGACGGGTTGGCCTACGATCCGGTCCGCCACGCGGTGTGGACCACCGACGAGCACGCCGGAACGGAAACCGTGGTGGACGCGGATTCGGGGGCGGTGCGAGCGACCGTGGACCTCGGTGGCGAGGTCGGCAACGTCGTCTACGACCCGGCCATCGACCGCATGGTGGTGGCGGTGCAGGGCCGCGGCCATCTCGCGGTGATCGATCCGGCCGGGTTCACCGTCACCGACCGCATACCTACGCCCGGATGCGACGGTCCGCACGGTGAAGCCCTCGACGCCGCCGATCAGGTGATGTTCGTCGGTTGCGAGACCGGCGCCGCCATGGCGACCGTCGACCTGGCCGCCCGTACCGTCACCAGCCAGGACCCCGTCGGAGACACCCCTGACGTTCTGGTCTACGACCCCGGCGCGCACCGGGTCTACGTTGCAGCCGAAAGCGGAGTGGTCAGCGTGTTCGACCGCCGCGACAACAACACCGTGACGGTCGGCGCCGCACATCTGGCCGACGGGGCCCATACGTTGGCACTCGATCCCGCAACACATCACACCTATTTCCCGATCCCGAAGGGCGCCGGCGACGGGCCGGTGCTGTACGAGTTCGAGCCCACGACCTGAAGCCACGTATTCGGGACGGCTTCCGCAGACGGCCGGTCGAGCGGTCGTGGCCGGGACGTCGGCGATTCCGCGTAGGAGGTGTTCGATGTGGTCCACAGCCTCGTCGAGCAGCAGCGCGACCTGTTGTCGTGGCAGCTGCAGATCACGCTGTGCCCCGTGCGGGTGCCGGTGACGAGCCCCGACGCCCACCGGTCGGATGAATGCCGTGGGGCGCAGGATCGGTGCCGATCCTGCGCCCCACGAAATGGAACAGTCGTCCGCTACAGCAGCGGACCGCCCGCGGCGATCGCCGAGAGCTGCGCGAACTCGTCGGCCTTGAGCGACGCACCGCCGACCAGGCCGCCGTCGACGTCGGTCTGCGCGATGAGTTCGCCGACGTTCTTGGCGTTCACCGAGCCGCCGTAGAGGACGCGGACGGTCGCGGCCACCTCAGGCGAGGCCAGCTCGCCGAGCGTGGCGCGCACCGCGGCGCACACCTCCTGCGCGTCGGCGGCCGAGGCCACCTTGCCGGTGCCGATGGCCCACACCGGCTCGTACGCGATCACGGTCTTCGCGATCTCGTCTGCGGTCAGGCCCTTGAGCGAGCCCTTCAACTGCTCGACGTTGTACTCGACGTGGTTGCCGGCCTCGCGGATGTCGAGACCCTCGCCGATGCACACGATCGGCGTCAGGCCGTGCCGCAGCGCGGCCTTGGCCTTGTCCCGCACGATCTCGTCGGTCTCCCCGTGCAGCGTGCGCCGCTCCGAGTGGCCGACGACGACGAACGTGCAGCCGAGTTTGGCGAGCATCGCGCCGGAGATCTCCCCGGTGTAGGCGCCGGAGTCGTGGACGGACAGGTCCTGCGCACCGTAGGTGAACTTGATCTTGTCGCCCTCGATCAGGGTCTGCACCGAACGGATGTCGGTGAACGGCGGGAGCACCGTCACGTCGACCTTGTCGAGGTACTTCTCCGGGAGCGTGAAGGCGATCTTCTGCACCAGGGCGATGGCCTCGAGATGGTTGAGGTTCATCTTCCAGTTGCCGGCGATGAGCGGCTTGCGTGCCATCCGATCAGCCCTCCAGAACCGCGATGCCGGGGAGTTCCTTGCCCTCGAGGTACTCGAGGGAGGCCCCGCCGCCCGTGGAGATGTGCGAGAAGCCGTCCTCGGGCAGACCCAGCAGACGCACGGCCGCGGCCGAGTCGCCACCGCCGACGACGCTGAACGCGCCCTTGCCGGTGGCCTCGATGATGGCCTCGGCGACACCCTTGGTGCCGTCGGCGAACTTCGCGAACTCGAACACACCCATCGGGCCGTTCCAGAACACGGTCTTCGCGCCCGCCAGGTGGTGCGCGAACCGGGCCACCGACTCGGGGCCGATGTCCAGGCCCATCCACCCGTCCTCGATTTCGGTGACGGGCACCGTCTTCGCCTCGGCGTCGGCGGAGAAGCTGTCGGCGATCACCACGTCCTGCGGGATGTGGATGACGTCGCCGAACCGCTCGAGCAGGTCCTTGCAGGTCTCGATCATCGATTCCTCGAGGAGCGAGTTGCCCACCGAGATGCCCTGCGCGGCAAGGAAGGTGAAGCACATGCCGCCACCGATGACGAGGGTGTCGACCTTCGGTGCGAGCGCCTCGATCACGGCCAGCTTGTCGGAGACCTTCGAACCGCCGAGCACGACCGCGTAGGGACGTTCCGGATCGGCCGTCAGACGGGCCAGCACCTCGACCTCCGCGGCGACGAGCGTGCCCGCGTAATGCGGCAGCAGCGTCGCCACGTCGTACACCGACGCCTGCTTGCGGTGCACGACACCGAAGCCGTCGGACACGAACGCACCGTCGTCGCCGACCAGCTCGACCAGGTCGCGGGCCAGCGCCAGGCGGTCCGCGTCGTCCTTGCTGGTTTCGCGCGGATCGAAGCGGATGTTCTCCAGCAGGAGGATGTCGCCGTCGGTCAGGCCCTCGGACCGGGCCAGGGCGTCCTGCCCCACGACATCACCGGCGAGCTGGACGTTGCGGCCCAGCACCTCCCCGAGCTTCGCCGCGACGGGCGCGAGCGAGAACTTCGGGTCGGCCTCGCCCTTGGGGCGGCCGAGGTGCGCGGTGACGACCACCTTGGCGCCGGCATCGGCGAGCGCCTTGATCGTCGGGGCCGACGCGAGGATCCGACCGGGGTCGGTGATCGTCGCGCCGTCCAGCGGGACGTTGAGGTCCGAGCGCACGAGCACACCGCGCCCTTCGACCCCCGCGTCCAGCAGATCCTTCAGGGTCTGAACTGCCACTGTTCGAGTGTCCTATTCAATCGTTGTCAGAGGGACTTGCCGATGGTGTCAGAGGGACTTGCCGACGTCGTCAGAGGGACTTCCCGATGAGGCCGACGAGGTCGGCCAAGCGGTTGGAGTAACCCCACTCGTTGTCGTACCAGGCCACGACCTTGACCTGGTCGTCGATGACCTTGGTCAGTGGCGCGTCGAAGATCGACGAGTGCGGATCGGTGACGATGTCCGAGGAGACGATCGGATCGGTGTTGTACTTCAGGATGCCCTCGAGCGGGCCCTCCGCGGCGGCCTTGACCGCGGCGTTGACCTCGTCGACGGTGGCCTTCCTGGTCAGGGTCGCGGTCAGGTCGGTCACCGAGCCGGTCGGGACCGGAACGCGCAGCGCGTAGCCGTCGAGCTTGCCCTGCAGCTCGGGCAGCACGAGGCCGATGGCCTTGGCGGCACCGGTGCCGGTCGGGACGATGTTCAGGGCCGCGGCGCGGGCGCGACGCAGGTCCCGGTGCGGCCCGTCCTGCAGGTTCTGGTCCTGGGTGTACGCGTGGATGGTGGTCATCAGCCCCTTCTCGATGCCGAACGCGTCGTTCAGCACCTTGGCGAGCGGGCCGAGGCAGTTCGTGGTGCACGAGGCGTTCGAGATGATGTTCTGCGTGCCGTCGTACTTGTCGTGGTTGACGCCCATGACGATGGTGATGTCCTCGTCGGCGCCGGCGTCCAGGTGACCCCTGGCCTTGGCTGCGTTGGTGAAGATGCCGGTGGACTCGACGACGACGTCGACCCCCAGCTCGCCCCAGGGCAGGGCCGCCGGGCCTTCCTTGATCTCGAGGGCGGTGATCTTCCGGTCGCCCACGTAGATGTAGTCACCCTCGGCGCGGACGTCCTCGTCGAGACGCCCCAGGATCGAGTCGTACTTCAGGAGCGTCGCGAGGGTGTCGTTGTCGGTGAGGTCGTTGACAGCGACGATCTCGATATCGGTGCTGCCGAGTGCCTTCTGCGCCTCCACCGCACGGAAGAGGTTCCGCCCGATGCGACCGAAGCCGTTGATGCCTACGCGCACAGTCACGATGAAGCTCCTTTACCTCGATGGTGGTGCAGCTTGTGTCTCGATGGTGGTGCAGCTTGTGCCCTCACCCTAATCCGCCGAGTCGAGGAAGGTGGGATTTGAACCCGGCGTCGAAGAACCCCGCGCCGGGTCCTAAGCCTCGTCGAGCAGCTCCATCGTCACCGCGGACTCGGTGTCGGGGATGCCGAGTTCCTTGGCGCGGCGGTCCGCCATCGACAGCAGCCGCCGGATGCGGCCGGCGACGGCGTCCTTCGTCATCGGCGGATCCGCGAGCTGCCCGAGTTCCTCGAGGGACGCCTGCCGGTGCTGCACGCGCAGCGACCCGGCGGCGGCGAGGTGGTCGGGCACGTCGGAGCCGAGGATCGTCAGTGCCCGCTCGACCCGCGCGGCGGCCGCGACCGCGGCCCGCGCCGACCGCCGCAGGTTCGCGTCGTCGAAGTTCGCGAGCCGGTTGGCGGTGGCCCGCACCTCGCGGCGCATGCGCCGTTCCTCCCACGTCAGCCTCGTGTCCTGGGCGCCCATGTGGGTGAGCAGGGCGCCGATGGCCTCCCCGTCGCGGACCACGACGCGGTCGGCGCCACGCACCTCGCGGGCCTTCGCAGTGATGCCGAGGCGCCGCGCCGCGCCGACGAGCGCGAGGGCCGCCTCCGGACCCGGGCAGCTGATCTCGAGCGCCGACGACCGCCCCGGTTCGGTGAGGGAGCCGTGCGCCAGGAAGGCGCCGCGCCAGGCGGCTTCGGCGTCGGAGATGCTGCCGCCGACGACCTGGGCGGGCAGCCCGCGCACCGGACGTCCGCGCAGGTCGAGCAGACCGGTCTGGCGGGCGAGCGCTTCCCCGTCCTTGGCGACCCGGACGACGTACCGCGAACTCTTGCGCAGACCACCGGCGCCGAGCACGTGCACTTCCGCGGAGTAGCCGAACAGCTCGAAGATCTCGCGACGCAGTCGACGGGCGATCGAACCGAGGTCCACCTCGGCCTCGACCACCACCCGGCCGCCCACGATGTGCAGGCCACCGGCGAAACGCAGGAGAGCGGACACCTCGGCCTTGCGGCTGCTGGTGCGGGTCACCACGAGCCTGCTCAGCTCGTCCTTGACCTCCGCTGTCATTGCCACGAGACGTTCTCCCTTCGGCTGCTGTCGCGTGCGCCGGCGGTGCCGGACGCGGCAGGCAGATGTGTTGCCAGAACCTCCGCCAGTTTGGCGGGGTCGTGTCGATGGGTACCGGGTTCCGCGACGTCCGCGTAGACGACATCGGCGCCGAAGCCGGCGGCGGCCCGGCACAGGTGTTCGCGTTCCCGTCCGGGCGGCACCGTCGTCGCGTCGACCACGATGTGGTCGACGCGGAAGCCCGGGGCGTGTTGCGCCAGCACGTGCAGGTGACGCTCGGTGGAGAACCCGGCGGTCTCCCCCGGTTCCGCCGCCAGGTTCAGCACCAGCACCTTGTGGGCCGGGGTGCGGATGAGCGCGTCGAGCAGATCGGGCACGAGGACGTGCGGGATGACGCTCGAGAACCACGAGCCCGGACCGAGCACCACGAGGTCGGCGGCGTCGACGGCGTCGAGCGCGTCCGGGCACGCCGGCGGATCGGCCGGGATGAGCCGGACCCGGCGCACCTTGCCGGGGGTGGTCGCGACCGCGACCTGGCCGCGGATGCCGCGGCTGACCCGGGGATCGGATTCGAGACCGGAGACGTCCGCCTCGATGTCCAGCGGGATCGGCGACATCGGCAGCACGCGGCCGTGGACGTGGAGGACGGCGGCGAGCCGGTCCAGCGCGGCGACCGGGTCGCCGAGGACCTCGGTGAGCCCGGCAAGGATCAGATTGCCGACCGAGTGCCCGGCGAGCGCACCGGTGCCCCCGAACCGGTGTTGCACGGTTTCGGTCCACACCCGGATCTCCGGGGTCTCGGCGGCCAGCGCCGCCAGCGCCATGCGCAGGTCGCCGGGTGGGATGACGCCGAGTTCGGCGCGCAGGCGTCCCGACGATCCGCCGTCGTCGGCGACGGTGACGACGGCGGTGACCCGGTCGGTGAGGCGTCGGACCGCGCTGAGGGTCGCGTACAGTCCGTGACCGCCGCCGAGTGCAACGATCGCGGGCCCGGTCATTCGCGGCCCAGATCCCGGTGCACGACGTGCACCGTCAACGCCGGGTCCTGCTCGAGACGCGCGGCGAGCGCTTCCGCCATCGCCACGCTCCGGTGTTTGCCGCCGGTGCAGCCCACCGCGATCGTCATGTAGCGCTTTCCCTCCCGACGGTAGCCGGCCGTGGTCAATCGGAGCACTCGATGATAGGTCTGCAGGTATTCGTCCGCGCCGTCTCGGGACAGCACGTAGTCGCGCACGTCGGCGTCCTGCCCGGTGTGGTCACGCAACTGCGGCACCCAGTGTGGGTTCGGCAGGAAGCGCACGTCGCACACCAGGTCCGAGTCCATCGGCAGACCGTACTTGAATCCGAAGGACTCGACGGTGACCTGGATGGTGTCGGCGGCCGCGTCACCGAACGCCGATTCGATCTTGCGGCGCAGTTCCGGCCCGGACAGCGCGGACGTGTCGACCACCAGGTCCGCGGCGGCCTTGACGGGGGCGAGCTGGGCGCGTTCGGCGGCGATGCCGTCGGCGAGGGTGCGGTCGGCGGTGTCGGCCTGCAGCGGATGACTGCGGCGCACCTGCTCGAACCGCCGGATCAGCACGGCATCGGTGGCTTCGAGGAACAGCACCCGGGTGCGCACCGGTCGGGCGGCGAGTTCGGTCACGACCCATCCGAGGTCGCCGGTGAACAACCGGCTGCGCACGTCCATCACGACGGCGAGCCGCTCGAGCGGCGGTTCCGCCTGCACCGCCAGATCGACCATGGCGATGACCAGCTGCGGCGGCACGTTGTCGGACACGTACCAGCCGAGGTCCTCGAGGGCGGTGGCCGCGGTGCTCATGCCGGCCCCGGACAGCCCGGTGACCAGCGTCACCTCGGCACGTCGATCCCCCGGGACGGCCTCGGCGCTGCCCGGCTCCGTCTCGATCGCAGATTGTTGGTTCACAGTTGCGGCTCCGCTCCCGTTCCCGACACGCCGACGATGTCATCATCACGTACCGGCGTGTCCTGCGCAGCCTCATCGGCGACGGGCAGGACGGACGGCGTGTCGGCGGCGCCCGGATCGTCCGCGCGCAACGCGTCGAGCACCGCGCGGGCGGTGGCCGCTCCGATGCCCGGGACGGCGGTGATCTCCTCGACGCTCGCTTCCCGCAGCCGCGCCACCGACCCGAAGTGCTTGACCAGCGCGGTGCGCCGGGTCTGCCCGAGTCCGCGGACCCCGTCCAGGGCGGACGCGGTCATCCGCCGGGACCGCTTGCTGCGGTGGAAGGTGATCGCGAAACGGTGCGCCTCGTCGCGGACCCGCTGCAGCAGGTACAGCGACTCGCTCGTGCGCGGCAGGATCACCGGGTCGGATTCGCCCGGGACCCACACCTCCTCGAGTCGTTTGGCCAGGCCGATCACCGACACGTCGGTGATCCCGAGTTCGTCGAGGACCTCCGCGGCCGCGGCGACCTGCGGGGCGCCGCCGTCCACGACGAACAGGTTCGGTGGGTACGCGAAGCGCCGCGGCTTGCCGGTCGCCGGGTCGAGCGCGGCCTCGGTGGAGAAATCGCCCCCGTCCCCACCTTCGGCACCCTCCGTCCCCGCGACGTCGCGACGGTGCCGCAGGAAGCGGCGGCGGGTGACCTCCGCGATGGACGCGACGTCGTCGGAGCGGCCGTCGCCGGCGGCTTCCTTGATCGCGTAGTGCCGATAGTCCGACTTGCGGGGCAGGCCGTCCTCGAACACCACCAGCGAGGCGACGACGTCGGTGCCCTGGACGTGGCTGATGTCGACGCACTCGATGCGCAGCGGCGCCGAGTCCAGGTCGAGCGCGTCCTGGATGCCCTGCAATGCCGCGGACCGCGCGGTGAAGTCTCCGGCGCGGCGCAGTTTGTGCTGGGAGAGGGCCTCCTGCGCGTTGCGCTGCACCGTCTCCGCCAGGGCCTTCTTGTCACCGCGCTGCGGCACCCGCAACCGGACCGGTCCACCGCGCAGCCCGGCGAGCCAGCGGCTCATCTCCTCCGGGTCCGGGGGCAGTGCCGTGCCGCGCGAGGTCCTGGTGCCGGCACTGCCGGTCGGTTCGGCGTCCCCGCTGTCGGTGGGCGCTGTCGCGGTGAGCGCGGCTTCCTCGCCGTAGAACTGGGTGAGGAACTGCTCGACGAGCAGCGACTCCTCCGTGTGTTCGCCGGTGTGCTCGGTGTCGATCCGGTCGGCGGAGTCGGGACGATCGACGACGTCCCCGGACTTCTCCACGACCCACCCACGCTGCCCGCGGACCCGGCCCCCGCGGACGTGGAAGACCTGTACCGAGACCTCGAGGTCGTCACCGGCGAACGCCACCAGGTCGGCGTCCGTGCCGTCGCCGAGCACGACCGCCTGCTTCTCGAGTGCCCGGCGCAGCGCCCCCAGGTCGTCGCGGAGCCGAGCGGCGGTCTCGAAGTCCAGTTCCGACGCCGCGGCCTGCATGCGTGCCTCGACGTCGCGGACCAGCTTGTCGGTGCGGCCGGCGAGGAAGTCGCAGAAGTCCTCGACGATGCGGCGGTGTTCGGCGGCGTCGACCCGTCCGACGCACGGCGCCGAACACTTGTCGATGTACCCGAGCAGACAGGGCCGGCCGATCTGCGTGTGCCGTTTGAAGACCCCGGCCGAGCATGTCCGGGCGGGAAACACCCGCAGCAGCAGATCCAGTGTTTCCCGGATCGCCCACGCGTGCGAGTACGGACCGAAGTAGCGCACCCCCTTGCGCCGCGGACCGCGGTAGACGAACAGCCGCGGATACTCCTCGTTCAGGGTGACCGCGAGCATCGGATAGGTCTTGTCGTCGCGGTAGCGGACGTTGAATCGCGGATCGAATTCCTTGATCCAGCTGTATTCGAGCTGCAGCGCCTCGACCTCGGTGCTGACCACCGTCCATTCGACGCTGCCCGCCGTGGTGACCATCTGCCGGGTCCGCGGATGCAGCGACGCGACATCGGCGAAGTACGAGTTCAGGCGCGAGCGGAGGCTCTTCGCCTTGCCCACGTAGATGACGCGGCCGTGCGGATCACGGAACCGGTAGACACCCGGCTCGGTGGGGATGGATCCGGGAGCGGGGCGGTAGGTGGAGGGGTCGGGCACGGGTCCAGGCTAGTCGCCGGTACCGACGCGTCCGCCGTACCGCGCGCGCAGCTCACGGAACGAATCGACGGCGTCGACCGCGTGCTGCCCGTCCCGCACCTGCAGCGCCGCGACGGGCACGTACTCGTCGTGGGGCAGTTCGAGGCGGGCCCACGGGCCACCGTGATCGAAGCTGAGGTCACCGACCTCGTCCCAGCTCAGGCGACGTTCTCCGAACACCTTGCGGACCTCGACCCCGGCCGCCCCGGCCCGTAACCGGGGCCGGGCGTACAGCAGGGTGAACCCCGACACCACCAGCCCGATCGCGATCATCGCGATCTGATCGGCCAGGCGCAGATTCGCACCGGTGTACTCGCCACCGCGCAGGACCAGCGCGGCACCGATGTGACCGAGCATCAGAACCGAAGCACCGATGATGATCCAGCGCCGCATCTTGACGCTCTGGACGTCGAGCTCCCATTCCGTCGTGCTGGTGGTGTGCGCGGTCATCGATCCGTCTCCCGGAGGCGCCGGAGGGTCACCGCGGTGTCGAGCGCGGCGGCGCACGCCTGGCCGCCCTTGTCCTCGGCGGAGCCGGGCAGCCCGGACCGGTCCAGGGCCTGCTGCTCGGTGTCGGTGGTGAGCACACCGTTGCCGACCGGGGTGCCCTCGTCCAGGGCGACCCGGGTCAGCCCGTAGGTGACCGCATCGCACACGTACTCGAAGTGCGGGGTGCCGCCGCGGATGACGACGCCGAGCGCCACGACGGCGTCGTGGGTGCGGGCCAGCTGCTGCGCCACGACCGGCAGCTCGATGGCACCGGCGACCCGCTCGAGGGTGACGTCGGTGATGCCGGCCTCGTCGGCGACGCGCTGCGCCCCGGCGATCAGGGCGTCGGAGATCTTCTGGTGCCAGCTACCCGCGACGATCGCCAGGCGCAGTCCGCGCGCGTCGGCGAGCTGCAGGTCGGGCAGACCTTCCCCACTCATCAGGCGTCACCGGCCTCGAACTCGTCGAGCCCGATCAGGTCGTGGCCCATGCGGTCGCGCTTGGTGCGCAGGTAGGTGATGTTCTCGCGGTTCGCGCGCAACGGCATCGGCACACGCTCGGTGATCTGCAGGCCGTAGCCGTCCAGGCCCACGCGCTTGGCGGGGTTGTTGGTCAGCAGCCGCATGGAGGTGATGCCGAGGTCGACGAGGATCTGCGCGCCGATGCCGTAGTCGCGGGCGTCGGCGGGCAGGCCGAGCTGCAGGTTCGCGTCGACGGTGTCCGACCCGGAGTCCTGGAGCTGGTAGGCCTGCAGCTTGTGCATGAGGCCGATTCCGCGGCCCTCGTGCCCGCGCATGTACAGCACGACACCGCGCCCTTCGGCCGCGATCATCTCGAGTGCGGCGTCGAGCTGGGGGCCGCAGTCGCAGCGCAGCGAGCCGAACACGTCGCCGGTCAGGCACTCGGAGTGGACCCGCACGAGCACGTCCGCGCCGTCGCCGTCGGGTCCGGCGATGTCGCCGCGGACCAGCGCGACGTGCTCGACCTCGTCGTAGATGCTCTGGTAGCCGACGGCGGTGAAGTCGCCGTGACGGGTCGGGATGCGGGCCTCGGCGACCCGCACGACGTGCTTCTCGTGCTTGCGGCGCCACGCGATGAGGTCGGCGATGGAGATCAGGGCGAGTTCGTGCTCGTCGGCGAAGACGCGCAGTTCGTCGGTGCGGGCCATCTCCCCCTCGTCCTTCTGCGAGACGATCTCGCAGATGACGCCGGCGGGACGCAGATCGGCCATGCGGGCCAGGTCGACGGCGGCTTCGGTGTGGCCGGGGCGACGCAGCACGCCGCCTTCCTTCGCGCGCAGCGGCACGACGTGACCGGGGCGGGTGAAGTCGTCGGCGCGGGTGTTCGGATCGGCCAGCAGGCGCATCGTCGCGGCCCGGTCGGCCGCGGAGATGCCGGTGCCGATGCCTTCCTTCGCGTCCACGGTGACCGTGTACGCGGTGCCGTGCTTGTCCTGGTTGGTGGAGTACATCGGCGGCAGCCCGAGCCGGTCGCAGTCGGCGCCGTCGAGCGGCACACACAGGTAACCCGACGTGTACCGCACCATGAACGCCACCAGTTCGGGGGTGGCCTTCTCCGCCGCGAAGATGAGGTCGCCCTCGTTCTCCCGATCCTCGTCGTCGACCACGACGACGGCCTTACCGGCGGCGATGTCTGCAACCGCGCGCTCGATCGTGTCGAACCTCGTCACTTGCCTGGGCTCCAAATCTCGATTTCCAACAACTGCTTGCACAACCGCGGCACGCGGAAACTGCCGCATTCAACAGTACGACTCAGCGGCCCGCGTTCTGCAGGCGCTCCACGTACTTGGCGATCACATCCACCTCGAGATTGACGACGGTGCCCGGTTCGGCGGTGCCGAGGGTCGTCAGCGACAGGGTGGTGGGGATCAACGAGATCTCGAACCATTCCGCGCCCGGCTCGCCGCCGAGACCGGAGACGGTCAGCGACACACCGTCGACGGTGATCGACCCCTTCTCCACGACGTAACGGGACACGGTGTCCGGCAAGGAGATCCGCACGACGGTCCAGTTCTCGGAGGGGGAACGGGAGATCACCGTGCCGGTGCCGTCGACGTGACCCTGCACCAGATGACCCCCGAGACGGCTGCCGAGCGCGGCGGCCCGTTCGAGGTTGACGCGGCTGCCGGCGGCGAGCTGCGCGAGGCTCGAACGGTTCAGTGTCTCCTGCATCACATCCGCGGTGAACTTGTCTCCGTCGACGACGTCGACGACGGTCAGGCACACGCCGTTGACGGCGATCGACTCGCCGTGCTTCGCGTCCGAGGTCACCAGCGGCCCGCGGACGGTGAAGCGTGCCGCATCCGCCAGGTCCTCGCGCGTGACGATCTCACCCAGTTCCTCGACGATCCCGGTGAACACCTACCCGCTCCTTTGCTCCCGGTCGGGGACCAGGGTCATCAACACGTCGGCGCCGACCGTTTCGACGCGCTCCCGACGAAACCGTATCGCCTCGGAGATCGTGTGCACTCCGGCGTCCCTCACAGCGGACCAGCCGTCGCCGAGAAGTACCGGTGCGATGTACGCCTGGATGCGGTCGACACGCCGGGCGGCGAGGAATGCCCCGGCCAGCCGCGGACCGCCTTCGAGCAGCACGTCGGGGTGGTCGGTGAGTGCGTCGAGGACCTCGTCGACGTCGTGGGTGCGCAGCACCAGCGTCGGCGCGGCGTCGTCGAGCACCCGGGCCCGGGTCGGCAGTTCGCTGGTACCGACCACGACCCGCAGCGGCTGGTGCGGGGCGAGGGAACCGTCGGGCAGCCG
>NZ_JADZGH010000168.1:7367-9279 GCF_015865005.1 Rhodococcus sp. CX | reverse complement strand
GAGGCGGGCCCGCTCGGCGTGCACGATCGCGCGGGATTCCGGGCCGGAGATCCACTGGCTGGTGCCGTCGGCGGCGGCGATGCGCCCGTCCAAGGTGGCCGCGTACTTCCACGTCACGTGCGGACGCCCGGTGCGGGTGCGGTGCAGCCACGCCCGGAGCGGGCCGGCCGCGACGACATCCGCGCCGAGCCCCTCGTGCACGACGATTCCGGCGGCGCGCAGCGCGGCGGCTCCCCCGGCGGCGGACGGGTTCGGGTCGGGCACCGAGTAGTAGACGGTCGCGATGCCCGCGTCGATCAGCGCCCGGGTGCACGGGCCGGTACGGCCGGTGTGGTTGCACGGTTCGAGGGTGACGACGGCGGTGCCGCCGCGGGCCCGCTCCCCTGCCGCGCGCAGCGCCATCACCTCGGCGTGCGGCCCGCCGGGGGGCTGGGTCGCGCCGACCCCGGCGATCCGGCCGTCGGCGTCGAGCACGACGGCGCCCACCGGCGGGTTCGGGCTGGTTCGTCCCCGCACGTCCTCCGACGCGTCGACGGCACGCCGCAGGGCCTCGACCAGCGCCGAATCGGTCACGGGGCCAGGGTCAGGTGGGCGGAGGCGGCACCGGCCTGGGCGCGCAGCTTGCGGACGGCCTCGCCGGGATCCGCCGCCCCGTACACCGCGGAGCCGGCGACGAAGCAGTCGACACCGGCCTCGGCGGCCGCCTCGATGGTGTCGGTGTTGATGCCGCCGTCGATCTCCACGAGCAGGGTCAGTTCCCCGGAGTCGACGAGGCGACGGACGGCACGGGCCTTCCCGAGCACGTCCGGGATGAACGACTGACCGCCGAAGCCCGGCTCGACGCTCATCACCAGCAGCGTGTCGAATTCCTTCAGGATTTCCAGGTACGGCTCGATCGGGGTGCCCGGCTTGATCGACAGCCCGGCCTTGGCGCCCACCGCGCGGATGTCGCGGGCGACGGCCACCGGGTTGTCGGTGGCCTCGGCATGGAAGGTCACGTTGTGGGCGCCGGCCTCCGCGTACGGGGGTGCCCACCGGCCCGGATTCTCGATCATCAGATGGCAGTCCAGCGGGATGTCGGTCGCGGCGAGCAGCGACTGCACGACCGGCAGGCCCAGCGTCAGGTTCGGAACGAAGTGCGCGTCCATGACGTCGACGTGGAGCCAATCGGCACCGGCGACGGCGGCGGCCTCGTCGGCGAGGCGCGCGAAATCCGCGGACAGGATGGAAGGAGCGATCATCGGGTGGGCCACGTCGGCCTAGTCTAGTCGGGTCCGATCTTCCCGCCGTGCAGCCGGTGCGCTCGCGTGCAATGCTTCCGGCGCGGCGAGATGCCACGCGTCGAACAGCAGGTCACGCAGTTCCTCGGGGTCGACGCGGTCGAGGTCGACGAGGATGGCGCCGTAGCCGTCGTAGCTTTCTGTGGTGAAGTAGGCCGGATCGCCGGACGCGAGCAGTTCCTTCTTCTTCGCCATCTCGCACAGCACCATCAGCGCGCCCTCCGATTCGGAACACAGCCGCGCGAACCCGCGCCCGCGCACCGTCAGCGCCGGGGTCCGGTACCACGTCGATTCGGTGACCTCCGGCAGGTCCGCGACTGCTTCCACCACCTCGGCCCAGTTCGTCATGTAACCAGTGTGCGCTGTACACGCGGCGATCGAGACCGACTCCTCCACATGTGCGACCCCTTGGTGAATTCCGGCTGGACGGATTTCGAGGATTTACATCGCCACCGGTGCGCTCGTGCGGGATGCATTCGGCGTTCGGAATCAGACTGCCCGTGTCCTGCCGGAATCCCGGTCCCGCCGGACTCAGTGAGCCCGTTCGCGGGCGAGTTCCTCGAGCGAACACAACGCGTCGAACGCGGCGAGCAGGTTCCGGCACTGATCGTCGGGGAGGTTGCGGATGTGTC
>NZ_JADZGH010000168.1:0-7357 GCF_015865005.1 Rhodococcus sp. CX | reverse complement strand
CGCGGCGGGCGACGACGTAGTCGAGTCCCTTGTCCGTGAGTTCGATGAGGGTCGCGCGGGCGTCGGCCGGATCGTCCCGCCGCGTCACCATCCCGGCCTTCTGGAGCGACGTGACGAGCGAGGTCATCGACGGCTGGGTGACGCCCTGTGCCGCAGCCAGGGCAGTGATGCGCAGCGGACCGCGACGACGCAGCGTCGCGAGGGTGGACGAGGCCGTCAGGCTCAGGTCGCGCGGGAGCTGACGCAGGAAGTCGGACATCAGGGAGTACAACACATCCGCGGTGGCTTCCACGGTGCCGACGCCGTCCGCCGTCTGCCGGTTTCGGGTGTCGGCGGGGACGTCGGAGCGAACGGGCATATCGGTCATGGATATCAGTGTAGGCGGACCGCGGCCGATTGCATAGAGCTTCTATATAGAGTATCTATGTATTTGTGTCTTCAACTTCCCTCGCCAGCTCCTTCCGTCAACCCAGGGCGGTGTGGGCGGTCGCGTTCGCGTGCGTGATCTCCTTCATGGGGATCGGCCTGGTCGATCCGATCCTCCCCGCCCTGTCCAGCGAACTGGACGCCACGCCGTCGCAGGTCACGCTGCTGTTCACGAGCTACCTCGTCGTCACCGCGGTCGCCATGCTGTTCACCGGCTGGGTGTCCGGCCGGATCGGCGCCAAACGCACGCTGATCGTCGGGCTGATCCTGATCGTCGTGTTCGCCGCCGCGGCCGGCGCCAGCGGCTCGATCGATCAGATCGTCGGATTCCGGGCCGGATGGGGACTGGGCAACGCCCTGTTCATCGCGACGTCTCTGGCCGTCATCGTGGGCGCAGCGAGCGGTGGCTTCTCCGGCGCGATCGTGCTGTACGAAGCGGCGCTCGGCATCGGTATCGCCACCGGCCCGCTGCTCGGCGGGCTGCTCGGCGACATCAGCTGGCGCGGGCCGTTCTTCGGTGTCGCCGCCCTCATGCTCATCGCGCTGGTCGCCACTGCAGTGCTCGTCGAACCGACGCCGGTACCGAAGGACAAACCGTCGATCGTCGAGCCGATCGTCGCACTGAAGCACCGCAGCCTCGCCACCACGAGCGTCACCGGCCTGCTCTACAACTGGGGCTTCTTCACAATCCTCGGCTACGCGCCCTTCCTGATGCACCTGACCGCGATGCAGCTCGGGTTCGTGTTCTTCGGCTGGGGCCTGCTCGTCGCCCTGTTCGCGGTGTTCGGCGCCCCACTGCTCAAGACGCGGTTCGGCACGCCGCGCACGCTCTACGGCGCGCTGCTCGGCATGGCGGTGGTGTCACTCGTGATCGGGATCTGGGCGGAGAACCGATGGATCGTCGTCGGCGCCGTGATCGTCTCCGGCATCTTCGTCGGCCTGAACAACACGCTCGTCACGACCGCGGTGATGAGCATCGCTCCGGTGCCGCGGCCCGTCGCATCCGCCACCTACGGTTTCGTCCGGTTCATCGGCGGCGGTCTTGCTCCGTTCGTGGCGGGAAAGCTCGTCGAACACTTCGACGCGCACGTCCCGTTCGTGCTGGGTGCGGTCGTGGTGCTGGTCGGCGCCATCGTGCTGAGCACGGTCCGGCCGGCGCTCGACGCCGCCGACCGGGAGGAACAACAACCGGAATCCGCCGAGCGTCGCGCGGCCGAGGATGCCGTGCACTCGGTACCGACCGTCGAGGAGGAAGCAGTCCTCGCCGAAACCGCACTCCTCGAGGATCGGCGATACGGGGCCCGGCGCTCCTGACGGATACGGCGCCGGAAGGGCGGCGCCGCGGACCGGGCCTCGACCGGCCGCACGCCCCGAGCGAATCGATTCGGGGTGAACGGGTACCCCAGGGCATGTCCCGCGCGTGAGGGAGCCCACCCGATGCCCGAGTCCCGCGCCGAATCCGGACGTCACCCTGTGCGACGTGTTCGGCGGGGAGACCGGTCGAATCGTGCGCCATCTGCTCGAAAAGGAGGTGTCGTGTCCACACACGGGTGCGCGAGGAACTCACCCGACGGGGTCGACGACGGGACGCCGCGACCTGGCCACCCGCCTCGTCGAATCGGTCGGCGTTCGGCGCGCCGACGGTAAGGAGTCCTGATGCGCGCGTTGGTGACCAACGACGACGGTATCGACAGCCGCGGCCTCGGTGTTCTCGCCCGGCTCGCGGTCGAGGCCGGACTGGACGTGGTGGTGGCGGCCCCGCACACCGAGCGCAGCGGTGCGAGCGCATCGCTGACCGCGCTCGCCGAGGACGGCCGGCTGGCGGTCACCGAACGACAGTGGCCGGATCTGCCCGAGGTGCCGATCCGAGCGGTGGAGGCCTCGCCGGCGCTGATCGGTTTCGTCGCGGCACACGGGGCGTTCGGCCCCGCACCCGACGTGGTGCTGTCCGGAATCAACCACGGCCCCAACACCGGCCACGCGATTCTGCACTCGGGAACCGTCGGGGCCGCGCTGACCGCGGCAACACACGGCGCGCTCGCGCTCGCGGTATCCGTGGCCTCGGCGGATCCGCAGCACTGGGACACCGCCGAACAGGTTTCCCGCCGCGCGTTGGAATGGGTGATCGAGTCCGGGCAGCGCGGTTCGGTGCTGAACATCAACGTTCCGGATGTTCCGCCGGACGAGTTCCGTGGGCTCCGGTTGGCTCCGTTGGCCGCGTTCGGCGCGGTCCAGGCCGACATCGGGGAGATCGGCAAGGAGTTCGTGACGGTGACCTTCCGGGAGATCCGTGCCGACGAGCGCGACGAGACCGACGCGGGTCTCGTCGCGCAGGGGTGGGCGACGGCGACGGCGTTGCGGGCGCCCGTCGAAGCGGCCGACGTCGACCTGGAGGCACTCCCGTGGACGGGTCCCGGGCTCCCCTAAATCAGCGGGATCGGGCGAGCTCGTAGAACCGGTCGATGTCCTCGCGCCGGCACACGTGACTGCCGGCGGTCAGCAGCGCGGCCGATCCGCAGGCGATGCCGAGCGCGAGCGCATCGCGCAGCGACCGTTCCTGCAGCAGACCCACGACCAGGCCCGCGACCATGCTGTCGCCCGCGCCCACGGCGCTGCGCACCGGCACGTCCAGCGCCGGTACTTCGACGGCGTTGTCGGCGGACACCATGATCGCGCCCTGCGCGCCGAGGGACACCACGACGATCTCGGCGACCCCGGCGTCGACGAGTTCCCGGGCCGCGGCGGACCGGGTCTCGGTGTCCGGCAGGTCCCGGCCGACCCACTCGCACAGCTCGTCGAGGCTCGGCTTGACGAGGAAGACCCCCGATTCGATGCTGGTCAGCGCGTCGCCGGAGGAGTCGAGCACGAATCGGGCGCCGACCTTGTGCGCGACGTCCGCGATGCGCCGCACGAACGTGCCGGGCACGCCCGGAGGGAAGCTGCCGCTGGCGACGACGTAGCGGGCGCCGGAGGCGGCGGCCACCAGCGCCTCGAGGCAGCGTTCCTGTTCGTCGGCGGTCAGCTCGGGACCGGGGGTGACGAACCGGTATTCCTTCCCGGTGCTGCGGTCGATGGCGGTGAAGCACTCGCGGGTGTCGTCGGCGATCTCCACGATGTGCTCTTCGACGTCGTCGTCGTCGAGCAGCCCGCTCATCTGCTTACCGCGTGCCCCACCCGCCGGGTACACCGCCGCAGCGGACGCGCCCAGCACCCGGGCGACCTTCGCGACGTTCACCCCTCCCCCGCCCGCGTCGTAGAACGGTTCGTCGCACCGGAGTTTCCGGGTCGGTACGACCTCGTCGGCGAACGTGGTGACGTCGAGCGCCGGATTGAGGGTCAGGGTGACGATGTCGGGCACGAACTGTCCTTCCGTCCGAGGTGGTGGGCTCGGGTGTCAGCCCGTTGGTGTCAGCCCAGTGGTTTGCGGAGCGCGGCCATGAACATGGCGTCCGTGCCGTGCCGGTGCGGCCACAGCTGGACGCCGGGGCCGGATCCGAGCCGCGGCACCCCCGGGACGAGTTCGCGGGTGTCGAGTTGTTCGACGTCGTGCCGGCGCACCGCGTCGGCGACGATCGCGACGGTCTCGGACACGTGCGGCGAACACGTCGCGTACAACACGACGCCGCCGGGTCGCAGCAGCCCGATCGCCGAGGCCAGCAGTTCCTTCTGCAGCCGCACGAGTTCGGCGACATCGCCGGGCTGCCGCCGCCAGCGGGCCTCGGGACGGCGACGCAGCGCGCCGAGACCGGTGCACGGGGCGTCGACGAGGATCCGGTCGTAGCCGGCGTCGAGACCGGGATCGCGGCCGTCGGCGACGTGCACCGTGACGGGCAGGCCCCGGGTGGTCTTGCGAACCAGGTCGGCGCGGTGTTCGACCGGTTCGACCGCGTCTACGGTGAAGCCGTCGAGGTCGGCGAGGGCACCGAGCAGCGCGGCCTTGCCACCGGGTCCGGCGCACAGGTCGAGCCAGCGGCCGTTGTCGTTCCCCTCGAGCGGCGCGAGCGTGAGGGCACGGGCCACGAGCTGGCTGCCCTCGTCCTGCACCGCGGCCATGCCTTCGCGGACGGCGTCGAGCCGGCCGGGGTCGCCGTGCTCGAGGTGCACCGCGTAGGGCGACCAGGGACCGACCTCGCCGCCGGTCGCGAGCGCGAGTTCCTCGGCGGTGATGACGCCGGGCCGCGCCACCAGGTGCACGATCGGCCGGGCGTCGTCGGCGGCGAGGACCTCCGCCAGTTCTCCGGCGTCGGCGCCGAGCGAGTTCGCGAACGCCTGGGCGATCCACACCGGGTGCGGGTACCGGAACGCGAGGTGTCCGACGGGATCGCGTTCCTGGTCCGGGGCGAGGTCGGCGACCCATTCGTCCTCGGTGCGCTCTCCAACCCTCCGGAGCACCGCGTTGACGAAACCTGCTCTGCCGGAACCGAATTCGGAGCGGACGAGGTCGACGCTGGTCGTGACGGCGGCGTGCGGGGCGATGCGGGTCCGCAGCAACTGGTAGGCACCGAGGCGCAGCGCGTCGAGCAGCGGGCCGTCGATCTCGTCGACGGGACGGTCGGCGGCGGCGGCGATGACGGCGTCGAGCAGACCCTGCGCGCGGGCCGCGCCGTAGGTCAGTTCGGTGGCCAGCGCCGCGTCGCGGGTGTCCAGGTGGCGCTCGCGCAGCAGTCCCGGCAGCACGAGGTTGGCGTAGGCGTCGCGCTCGCGCACCGCGCGCAGCACGTCGCGGGCCGCCAGGCGCGCCGGGTCCACCGCGGACTGCGACGGCCGCCTTGCCTGCCGCGGCTTGCTGTTGCGGTCGCCGGGACCGCGCTGCGATCGGCGGGCCGGTCTGCGGGATTCGGTCACTGTGCACGCACCTTCGGGTCGAGTCGGGCACCGCGGGCCCAGTCGGCGGCGATCATCGCCTTCTTGCCGGGCGGTTGCACCTGCCCGAGTTTCACCGCGGTCGTGGCGGTGCCGACGAGCACCCCGTTCTTGCGGATCGCGATCTCGCCGGGTTCGAGGGTCTCGTCGGTGACCGTCACCGGCCCGACCTTCACCCGCAGCTCACCGATCATCGTCCAGGCTCCCGGCGCGGGCGTGACCGCGCGGATGCGCCGGTCGACGACATGTGCGGGATGCGTCCACGTGATCCGGGCGGATTCGACGGTCACCTTCGATGCGTACGACACGCCGTCGGCGGATTGCGGGACGGCGGTGAGCAGTCCGTCCTCGAGGCCGTCCAGCGTCGATTCCAGCAGCCCCGCTCCGGAGTCGGCGAGGCGGCCGAGCAGGTCCCCGGCGGTGTCGGTGGGCCGGATCGTCTCGGTGACCACCCCGTACACGGGGCCGGTGTCGAGGCCCGCCTCGAGGCGGAAGGTGGTGGCGCCGGTGATCTCGTCGCCAGCGGCGATCGCGGCCTGCACCGGGGCCGCGCCGCGCCACGCCGGCAGCAACGAGAAGTGCAGGTTCACCCAGCCGTGTTCGGGAATGTCGAGCACGGGCTGCGGCAGCAGCGCCCCGTAGGCGACGACCGGGCAGCAGGCCGGGGCCAGTTCGGTCAGCCGGGCCACGAACTCCGGGTCCCGCGGCGAGGCCGGGGTGAGCACCTCGATGCCGTGTTCGTCGGCGAGTTGCCCGACCGCCGATCGCACCACCTTGCGGCCGCGCCCGGCAACCGTGTCGGGGCGGGTGACGACGGCGACGACCTCGTGCCGGGGCGATTCGATCAGCCGGCGCAGCGACGGGACGGCGGGATCGGGAGTGCCCGCGAAGACGACGCGCATGTCAGCGCACCGCCGGGATGCGCCGGATCGGGCGGCCGCGCCGCGGTGAGGTGAGGAACGGGACGACCGAACTTGTCACGAATGCTGCTCCCGGGATTCGACGATGGTGCACCACAGTCTAAGGACCGACCCGGTCCGGAACGGACACCCCGGCCGACACGCGGCCCGTCGGTCAGAAGTTGCTCTCCAGGATGACCTCGGGGATGCCGGTGCCCAGCGCGACCGGCACACAGGGGGCGAGACCGTAGTGGTCCGGGTCGAGGGTCTGCCGGATCAGGCTGAGCGTGAAGTTGTCGTAGGGCATGTTGAAATGTCCGGTCAGGTTCTGCGGGCACAGATCCTGGACCACCAGATTCACCGCGCCGGGCCCGTGCAGGGCGACATTGCTCGACGGCTGGATCACTTCGTCGACGCTGGTGCCGATAGTGGTGTAGTCGACGCCGGGCACGGTGTCGGTGGGGTTGTTCAACTCGGTGAGCAGTTCCGATCCCTGTGCCTGCTGCACGAGCGCGATCGAGAACTGTTCGGCGACGATGTCGGACGCGCCGGGGATCTGCTCGGCGATGGGTCCGAGACCGTAGAAGGTGCCGCCGTAGCTCGGGGAGGCCACCCCGACCCACCGCTCGACCGCGGAATCTCCCCCCAGCCGGTTGATGTAGTAGCGGGAGACGGTCGCGCCCTGCGAGAACCCGACGACGTCGACCTTCTCGGCGCCGGTCTCGGCCCGCACGAGGTCCACGAAGTCCCCGAATTGCCGTGCACTGACCCGGATGTCGCCGGTGCCGTAGTTGTCGGCGTCGGCTGCCTTCCCGTAGTTCAGCGCGTACACGCACCACCCGGAGTCGGCGAGCAGCGGCGCGAGCGCCGCGAAGTCGGTGTAGCTGTTGGAGTCGGTGCCGTGCGCGAGCACCACGGGTCGCGGGTGCTGCGCCGACGGGACGCAGTCGAAGTCGTTGCTGCCCGGTGGGGCCGCGTCGGGGTGATCGTCGGCATAGGCCGCTGCCTGGGCGGAACTCCCGGCCGGGGGTGCGGGGGCGCGGGGCACGCTCGCGGTAGATCCGTCCGGCTGGGCAGTGGCCGAACCACCGGCGATGATCAGGGCGGCGCACGCGGCCGCGAGTACTGCGCTGGTTCGTCGCCCGCCGCCCATGTTCGCGCCTTCCGAC
>NZ_JADZGH010000167.1:4241-20437 GCF_015865005.1 Rhodococcus sp. CX | reverse complement strand
TTGACGGCGGAGACGGACATCGCGGGGATGCGGGTGGTGGATGTCTCGGGTGCGGACGCGGCGCACTATCCGATGGGTTTGGTTGCGCACGTGGACGATCGGCTGCACCTGTCGATCAAGTACCTGCCCGAGTTGTTCGATCACCGGCAGATGGAGGAAATCCTCGACCGCGTGCTGCGCATCGTCCACACCGTCGCGACCGAACCGGACGTGTGCCTGGACCGGCTGCACCTGCTCGGCCCCGTCGAGCATGCTCAGCTCGTCCCGGTGTTCGGCGAACCCGGCGTCTCGCCGGCGACGCTGCCCGACCTTCTCGCCGCGGGAACAGGTGATCGCTCGGCGACCGCGATCGTGTGCGGAGATCGTCGCGTGACCTACGGTGAGCTCGACGACCGGTCGAACCGTCTCGCGCGCAATCTGATTGCACTGGGAGCCGGACCCGAGACCTGCGTTGCCATCGGCATGGCACGGTCGGTGGAGTCGGTGCTGGCGGTGTGGGCGGTCGCGAAGACCGGAGCCGCGTTCGTCCCCGTCGACCCCGGATACCCGGCCGGGCGGATCGAGCACATGCTCACCGACTCCGGCGCCTCGCTCGGCCTCACCACACCCGACGCGGTCGATCGCCTCCCCGATTCGGTGCCGTGGCTGCTCGCCGCAACGCCGGAAGATGCGGGAACGCCGGAAGACACTGGAGCGCCGGAAAACCCGATCGTCGACGCTGAGCGGGTCCGTCCACTGCGGGTGGACCATCCCGCGTACGTGATCTACACGTCCGGGTCGACCGGGATCCCCAAGGGCGTGACGGTCACCCATGCGGGACTCGCGAACCTGGTGGCAGAACAGTGCGCTCGGTTCGGGCTCGGTCCGCACGCACGTGTGCTGCACGCGGCGTCGCCGAGTTTCGACGCGGCGGTGTTGGAGATGCTGTGGGCCTTCGGATCCGGTGGATGTTCGGTGATCTCCCCGCCCGGGGTATTCGGTGGTCGGGAACTGGCCGACCTGCTCGCCCGGGAACAGGTCACGCACGCGGCCTTGACCCCCGCGGCGCTGGGCACGGTGGATCCGGCCGGACTCGACCGGCTCGACACGGTGATCGTCGGTGGCGAGACCTGCCCGCCGGAACTCGTCGCCCGGTGGGCGCCGGGCCGGACCATGGTCAACACCTACGGCCCGGCGGAAACGACGATCCAGTCGAACGCGGGGCACGCACTGCAGAGCGGGGAACCCGTCACGATCGGCCGCCCCATCCGCGGATTCGCCGAACTCGTGCTCGACAACCGGCTGCGGCCGGTCCCCGTCGGGGTGGTGGGGGAGCTGTACCTGTCCGGTCCCGGCTTGGCCCGCGGCTACCGCAATCGCGCCGGACTGACCGCTTCGCGTTTCGTCGCGGGACCGAAGGGGCAGCGCATGTACCGCACCGGGGATCTGGTGCGGTGGCGCCGCCGCGACGACGGGACGCTCGAACTCGACTACGTGGGCCGCTCCGATCAGCAGGTGAAGGTCCGCGGGTTCCGCATCGAACTCGGCGAGATCGAATCCGCGCTGCGGGCGTGCGACGGTGTCCGAGAAGCCGTGGCGACGGTGCACCGGGGTGCCGGCGATCGGCTCGTCGGATACGTGGTGCCGGAACCAGCCGCGGAGCTGGATCCGGTGGCGGTGCTGGCGCAGGTGGGGACGCGGTTGGCGCCGCACATGGTGCCGTCCGTCGTGTCGGTGATCGACGCGGTGCCGGTGACGGCGAACGGGAAGGTGGATCGGGCGGCGTTGCCGGAGCCGGACTTCCGTTGCGGTGCAACCGAATTCCGGGTACCGCGCGAAGGAACGGAAACTGCGGTGGCCGAGGCGTTCTCGGCCGAACTCGCGGTGACTCGCGTCGGCGCGGACGACAACTTCTTCTCCCTCGGCGGGAACTCGTTGACCGCCACCGGTGTCGTTGCCCGCCTGCGGGAATCGATGGGAGCGGAGATTCCGGTGCAGTGGATCTTCACGTATTCGACCCCCGCTACCCTCGCCCGCCGAATCGACAGCGGCGGCGCATCGACCGACCCGGACGCGGCACGAGCGGCGGTCTCGGTCCTGTTGCCGCTGCGCCCCGGTACCGCGGAACCCCTGTTCTGCATCCACCCGGCGATCGGATTGGCCTGGTGCTTCGCCGGCCTTGCCCAGTACCTCGGCGACGACCGCCCCGTCTACGGACTGCAGGCGCCGGCGCTCACCGAACCCGACACCAGGTTCGCGTCCCTCGAAGACCTCGCCGACCGCTACGTCCGGGAGATCCGGTCCGTGCAGCCGACGGGCCCGTACCACCTGGTCGGTTACTCGGTCGGCGGGCAGATCGCACACGAGATCGCGATGCGCCTGCGCAGCACCGGCGACGACGTGGCGACCCTCGCCATGCTGGACACCCGCGTGCTGACCGGGACGATCGCCGAGCGGCCCACGATCGGCCGGTTGCTCGAAGAGTTCGGCGACGTCGACGACCTCCCGGTCACCGGTGCCGAGCCGACCTTCGAGACCGTCGCGGAACTGCTGCACGCGAAGGGCGGCATCTTCGCTGCCCTGACCGCGGCCGACCTCGAAACCCTCTACCGCGTGTACGGGGAACTCGTCGACCTCGCGCTCGCACACCACCCCGGGGTGCTCGACGGCGTCGACCTCCTGTACTTCAGCGCCGCCGCGGACAGCGGCCGGGATCTCGATCGGGACACCGGCGCCTCCGCCTGGAAGGAACACGTGACGCAAGGTGTGGTCGAGTGCCCGGTGCCGCTGTCCCACGAGCAACTCACCGGTCCTGCGGGTCTCGCGGTGATCGGCCCGATCCTCGAGCGGCATCTGTCGCGGGCGCCGAGGGGGCATGGGCAGGCTCCTATCATCGGGGCATGAGTCTCGACCGTGCCCCGGCGTTCACCATGCGACAGCTGGTCGCTTTCGTCGCGGTCGCGGAAACCGGCACGATCAGCGCCGCCGCGGACCGCCTGCTGGTGTCCCAGTCGGCTGTGTCGCTGGCCGTCACGGAGCTGGAGAAGGCGATGTCCGCCCAGCTCTGTGTGCGGCGGCGCGCCCACGGCGTGCAGCTCACTCCGACCGGCGAATCGGTCCTGGTTCGGGCGCGGGCACTGCTGCAGCAGGCTGCCGATATCGAGGCCGAGACCGCGGGCGCCGGTGGTGAACTGAAGGGCCGGCTGGTCATCGGGTGCTACGCCACCGTGGCGCCTACGATTCTGCCGCCTCTGCTGTACGAGTTCCGGCGTAGCCATCCGGGCGTCACCCTGCAGTTCCGGGAAGCGATGGCCGATGAACTCGAAGCTGCGCTGGAGCGCGGAGAACTCGATGCGGTCATCGTGTACGACCTCGATATTCCCCGCCAGTGGCGAACGGCGACCCTGTGGACGCGCAATCCTGCGCTGGTGGTGTCGGCGGAACACCGTCTCGCGGACGATCCCGGGCCGGTCGATCTCGTATCCGTGGCCGACGAGCCGATGGTGTTGCTCGACGCCGCGCCGAGTTCGAACCACGCGCTGCAGGTGTGCGCCCTGGCGGGTTTCACTCCCCGGATCGGCTATCGCTCGGCGAACTACGAGACGGTGCGCGCGTTCGTCGGCCGCGGCTTGGGTTGGACCGTGATGCTGAGTCGGCCGAAGCTGGATCGCACGTACGGGGGCATGCAGATCGTTCTGCGTCCCATCGAGCGGCCGGCACTGGAACCGGTCCGCCTCGTGATCGCGTGGCGGCCCGATGTCCTGCTGAGCAGGGTCGCGCGTGCATTCCTCGCGTTCGCGACCGAGCGCGCGGCCACACTCTGACGCAATACACAGTTTTACTCATAAATATCACTCGGTTCTTGTTCTTTTCAGTGTTAGTGACGGCGGACATACTGGGTCCATCGCACCGCACCGCGGATGGGACGCACGCGCAGTCGCAGCGGATCCGACCGTCCGTTGCCATCCAGCAAGATTCGAGGAGATTTCCATGTCGTCAGACACGTCCGCTCTGCACCCCCCGGTCCTCTTCGCTCCCGAGTACGACGAATTCGCCCAATGGGTACGGGAATTCGCTGCGCCGCATGCGGACAGCTACCTCGAGCGGGCTCACAGCGAGGAATTCCCGTGGGATCTGGCCGAGAAGATGGCGGCCCAGGGCCTTCTGGGACTCGGGGTGTCCGAGGAGAACGGCGGGGTGGGGAGGATCGGCGAGAGCATGACCAAGACACACCTCGGAATCGCGCACGAGGAACTCGCGTACGCGAACTTCTACGCCTCGCAGCTCGCCTACACCAACAACCTCACCGGACCACTGCTCGAGCGCTTCCTCGCGCCCGACGTGGCGCGCGACTGGGTGCGCGGCATCGTCGAGGGCCGCCACGTCGTCGCACTCGGGTTGACGGAACCGGGATCGGGCTCCGACGCGATGGCCATGCGCGCCAAGGCCGAACGCGTGGAGGGCGGCTGGAAGCTCAACGGTGAGAAGACCTCCATCACGTTCGCGCCGCACGCCAAGGCGATGATCACGTTCGTCAAGGCGCGGGGCGAGGGGCCGGAGGACTCCGGCGTCACCGCATTCCTCGTGCCGCTCGACGCAAAGGGCGTGAGCATGCAGAAGTTCCCCGACGCCGGATGGAAGCCGCTCGGCCGCGCCGGGGTGTTCCTCGACGACGTGTTCGTTCCCGACGAGTACGTGATCGGCGGTGTCGGGAACGGATTCCGGCTCGTGATGAGCGAATTCGACTACACGCGCTCGGTCATCGGTCTCATGTCCACCGGCGTCGCGCGCAAGGCGCTCGACATCACGATCGAATATGTCAAGAGCCGCAAGGCGTTCGGGAAGCCCGTCTCGTCGTTCCAGGGGGTCTCCTTCCCCATTGCCGAGAACGCGACCAAGCTCGAGGCCGCGCGGTGGCTGACCTATCGTGCCCTGTCGCTCGCCGACGCCGGCAGGCCCTTCACGAAGGAGGCCGCGATGACCAAGCTCTATGCCACCGACGTGTCGCTGCAGACCATCCGCGATTGCGTCGTCGCCCACGGGCACTCCGGGTTCGCGGAGGAGCTTCCGCTGCAGGCCATGTTGCGCGACGTGTCCGGCCTCGAGATCGGCGAGGGTACTCCGCAGATCCAGAAGGTCGTCATCGGACGTGCCCTGCTCGGACGTGAGGCCACGCTGTGAGCCGCCGGGCCGCCGGACGGCGTGCTCTCGACGGGGTGCGGGTGATCGACCTGACCCAAGCGCTCGCCGGACCGTTCTGTACTTCGCTTCTTGCCGATCAGGGCGCCGATGTCATCAAGATCGAGCCTCCGCGTGGCGATTTCCTCCGGTACACCGGGCCGTTCGGCTCCGACGACGAGCCTCGCGACTACGGCGGGGTGTTCCAGTCCGCCAATCGCAACAAGCGCAGCGTCGTGCTCGACCTCAAGAAGCCCGAGGCCCGCAACGTTCTGCTGCGCCTGGTGAACGATGCCGACGTGCTCGTCGAGAACTTCAGTGCGGGCGTCATGGAACGCCTCGGACTCGGCTACGAGACCCTCGCGGCGCGGAATCCGAGACTGGTCTACGCCTCCATCCGCGGTTTCGGGGACAAGCCCGGCGGCGAAAGCCCGTACGCGCACTGGCCCGCATTCGACATCGTCGCACAGGCCATGGGTGGGCTGATGTCCATCACCGGCCGCGATGCCGAGCACCCCGTCCGTGTGGGTTCCGGTGTCGGTGACACCGTTCCCGGGCTGTTCGCGGCATTCGGCATCCTTGCCGCCCTGCGTGAGGCGGAACGCAGCGGTCGTGGCCAGTACGTCGACGTCGCGATGGCCGACAGCGTGCTTGCGATCTCGGAGGTCGTCGTCAACACGTACGGGCACACCGGGCAGGTGCCCACACCGATCGGCAACCAGCTGCAGGGTTTCGCCCCCTTCGACACGGTGGAGGCGTCGGACGGTGTCGTCGCACTCGGTGCTCCGCACAACCCGCAGTGGGCGAAACTCGCCGCGATCATGGGCCGGCCGGAGCTCGTGGACGATCCGAGATTCGCTACCGATCACGCTCGCTGGGAGAACCGCGAAGCCGTGTACGAGGTGGTCAACGACTGGACCCGCCGGCACACGGTTGCGGAACTGATCGACCTGCTGGGCGGCAAGGTGCCGCTGGGTCCGATCTTCGACGCCGAGGACATCTTCGCCGACCCGCACTTCGCGGCCCGCGACATGCTCCCGACCGTGGAGCACCCGGTCAGCGGCCGAGAAGTCACGGTGCCGGGGATCCCCGCCAAGTTGTCCCGCACCCCCGGGGCGATCACACGTCCGGCCCCGCTGACCGGTGAACACACCACCGAGGTTCTGAGAGAACTCGGTCTCGACAGCAACGATCTCGGTGCACTGGCCGCTGCCGGCGCCACCGTCCTTCCCACACTGCAGGAGCAGACCTCATGATCATCACCAAGGTCGAACTGACCCCGGTCTCCACCCCGCTGGTCAAGCCGTTCATCATGCCGGGAACCCGGATCACACACATTCATTCGGTGGTGCTCAAGGTGTACACCGACGAGGGCATCGTCGGCTACGGCGATTCCGGGGACACCTCGACGTGGTACCGCGGTGAGACACAGGATTCGATGATCGCGATGATCGCCAAGCACATCGCGCCGCAGTTCCTCATCGGCCAGGACCCGCTCAACATCGAGAAGATCGTCGGGCAGATGGACACCTTCGTCCGCGACAACAACCAGGCCAAGGCGCTCGTCGATTTCGCGTTGCACGATCTCAAGGGCAAGGCGTTCGGCGTTCCGGTCTACCAGTTGCTGGGCGGCAAGAACATCGAGGCATCGGTGCAGGGCTGGGTGGCGTCCGCGGGGCCGACGGACCAGATCGTGGCCGAGGCGGTTGCGGCTCACGAGCAGGGGTACTCGCTGATCAAGCTCAAGTCCGACGGCAACTCCGACCACGATGTCGACAATGTCCGCGAAGTACGCGCCGCACTCGGTCCCGGTGCACGTATCGTCGTCGATGCCAACGGTTTCTGGAACTACGATCAGGCACTCAAGACGATGCGCCGTCTCGACGAGTTCCGGATGGAGTGCATCGAGCAGCCTGTTCCGCACTGGGACATCGAAGGTATGGCCCGGCTGCGCGGCCGGATCGAGACACCGGTGTTCGCCGATGAATCCGCTCAGGAGCTGTACAACATCCGCGAGATCATCGAGCGCCGCGCGGCGGACGGACTGTTCATCAAGATGCAGAAGGCCGGCGGCCTCGTCAAGGCGCAGCGCTGGCTCACGATGGCGCGCCTCGCCGACATGGCGGTCTACAGCGGCTGCATGATCGGATCGGGTCTCGAGGCCAGCCCGTCCGCCCATCTGATGATCGCGAACAACTGGGCGTCGCAGTTCACCCACGAGAATCTCGGTCCGCTGATCATCAACAACCAGTGGGAGAACGAGCAGCAGGTCATCGAGAACGACATCGCCGCGAACGTGCCGATCTTCAAGGACGGCAAGCTCTTCCCGAACGAGGGCCCGGGTTACGGGATCGAGCTCAACGAGCGGTTCATCGCGGACCACATCACCCCGGGAATGGAGATCGTAACCGTCGGGCAACTCGTCAGCGCCTGACACCCATCGGTATCGGCGCCGGCGGTCGGGGCATCCCGCCGCCGGCGTACCCAACTCGAGGAGAGCAAGTCCATGACAGAGCACCGAGCGGGCCCGCTGGCCGGCCTCAAGGTCGTCGAACTCGCGGGACTCGGGCCTGCCCCGTTCGCGGCGATGTTCCTCGCCGACCAGGGCGCCGATGTCGTCCGTGTCGAACGGGCGGGTGCGGGATTCGCCATGCCCATCGACCCGCGCTTCGACACCCTCCAGCGTGGGAAGCGGATGCTGTCCCTCGATCTGAAGAGTGCCGACGGCCTCGCCGCCGCGCTCGAACTCGTCGAACACGCCGACGTTCTCATCGAGGGATACCGGCCCGGCGTCACCGAACGTCTCGGACTCGGGCCCGACGCCTGCCTCGCTCGCAATCCCCGGCTCGTCTACGGTCGGATGACGGGATGGGGGCAAAACGGTCCGCTCGCGCAACGTGCCGGGCACGACCCGACCTATCAGGCGCTGGTCGGGTCGCTGCACGCGATCGGCCGCGCCGGGGGTCCGCCGCAGCTTCCACTGAGCCTGGTCGGTGACTTCGGCGGTGGGGCAATGTATCTGGTGTCCGGAATCCTGGCCGCGTTGTGGGAGCGTGAGCGGTCCGGGAAGGGCCAGGTCGTCGACGCCGCGATCGTCGACGGTGTGGCTCATCTGATGGCGAACCCGTTCTCGATGCTCGCCGGTGGTGCCTGGAACGACGAACGGGGCACGAACCTCATCGACTCGGGAGCGCCGTTCGTCGACGTGTACCGCACCTCCGACGACCGGTATGTGGCCGTCGCGGCCCTCGAGCCGCCGTTCTATGCCCAGCTGCTTGCCGGTCTCCGCCTCGACGGGGACGAAACGCTGCCCGGGCAGTGGGATCGGCGCCGCTGGCGCGAACTTCGCGATCGATTCGCCGCGGCATTCGCGACCCGGACCAGAGACGAATGGTCGGAGGTGTTCGCCGGTTCCGACGCGTGCGTCGCACCGGTCCTCTCCATGAGCGAGGCCCCCGCGAACGAGCACCTCGTCGCTCGCGGAACCTTCCTGGAACGTGAAGGGTGCCCGGAACCTGCACCGGCACCGCGATTCTCGCGGACGCCTTCGGGGTTTCCCGCCGCGCCTCCCGTTGCGCCCGAAGATGATCCGGCACAGATACTGAGCGCCTGGTCGGCGATGTCGCTGCCGGGTCGCTGACCCGGGCGAACCCTCACCGTCCAGCGCGGCCGAGCCGGCCGCGCTGGACGTTTTCGTGAAGGCATTCTCGAGTTTTCCTGTGCAATATCCCTAGTTGATTCTGCTATTCACAGCATGTGATGTGACCCATACTGGTGCGGCACCTTCGAGTGCCCGGACGCCGGCGTTCTGCGCGTCGCCGTTCTCTGTTCCGCCGGCAGGTCCGGCACCCGCAAAACAAGGAGTTCCTGATGGCATTTCTGGACGAATCCGCATGGCAGGGCCGGATCTTCACCGGGAGTTGGACGGCCGGCGGCGCGGGGGAGATCAAGGTCGTCGAACCCGCGACGGGTACGACTCTCGGAACCGTCGGGCTCGCGAACACCGATGATCTCGACGCAGCCGCCGCGCGAGCCGTTGCCGCACAACGAGAGTGGGCGTCCCTTCCCCACCCGGAGCGGGCCGCGGTGATGCGTCGTGCCGGCGAGTTGTGGCAGACCCACGCGGACGAGATCCAGCGTTGGATCATGCGTGAGTCCGGCTCGCTGCGGCCCAAGGCCGCGCTCGAGACCGACGTCGCCGCCCAGGAGTGCTTCGAGGGTGCAGCACTGCCGTCCCACCCGCACGGCGAGATCCTGCCGAGCGTCACTCCGCGGCTGCTGAGCACGTCCAAGCGGGTCCCGGTCGGAGTGGTCGGCGTCATCGCACCCTTCAACTTCCCGCTGATCCTGTCGATCCGATCGGTCGCCCCCGCACTCGCGACCGGCAACGCGGTCATCCTCAAGCCGGACCCGCGCACCGCCGTCTCCGGCGGCGTCGTGCTGGCCCGGATCTTCGAGGAGGCGGGGCTCCCCGCCGGCGTCCTGCAGGTTCTTCCCGGTGGCGCCGATGTGGGAGCAGCTCTCGTCGAGGATCCGCGGGTCCGCGCCATCTCCTTCACCGGCTCCACCTCCGCGGGCCGCCACGTCGGAGCCGCCGCGTCCCGCCACCTCAAGAAGGTGCACCTGGAGCTCGGGGGCAACTCGGCGATCATCGTCCTCGACGACGCCGATCTCGACGCGACGGTCTCCGCCGCCGCTGCCGGCTCCTTCCTCCACCAGGGACAGATCTGCATGGCCACCGGCCGTCACCTCGTTCACACGTCCGTGTACGAGGAGTTCGTCGCCAAGCTCGCCGAGAAGGCGGCCGCGCTTCCGGTGGGTGATCCGATGACGGAGCAGGTCGCTCTGGGCCCCATCATCGACCGGGGGCAGCTCGACAAGATCCATGCGCTGGTCACCGCCTCGGTCGATGCCGGAGCCAGACTCGCCGCCGGCGGCACCTACGAAGGTCTGTACTATCGGCCCACCGTCCTCGCGGACGTGCCCCTGGACGCGCCGGCCTACGCGCAGGAGGTCTTCGGCCCCGTCGCGTCGGTCGTGGAGTTCACCACGCCGGACGAGGCTGTCGAGCTCGCCAACGACTCCGAGTACGGACTGTCCCTCGGCATCTTCACCCGCGACATCGGAAGGGGGCTCGAATTGGCGGATCGGATCCCTACCGGTATCGCCCACATCAACGACCAGACCGTGGCGGACGAGGCCAACATCCCGTTCGGCGGCTTCGGAGCTTCCGGCAACGGGGCTCGCTTCGGTGGCGCTGCGAACAGCTTCGAGGCCTTCACCGAGACACGCTGGATAACCGCGGTCCGTGAGGTCCCGTCCTATCCCTTCTGAGATCCCGCACCGAATTCCCCCGGTCGGCGCGCCTGCCCGGCCGCCCGACAGTTCCCCTCCGGACAAAGGACCATCCATGACGCTCGCAGAATCGGAGTCGTCCGCCCCCGTCGATACGATGAAACGGCGA
Organism: Rhodococcus sp. CX; assembly: GCF_015865005.1. Taxonomy (NCBI): domain Bacteria; kingdom Bacillati; phylum Actinomycetota; class Actinomycetes; order Mycobacteriales; family Nocardiaceae; genus Rhodococcus; species Rhodococcus sp. CX. Next base: position 9,816 of record NZ_JADZGH010000167.1, on the reverse strand, counting down.
AGCGATCTTCGTCGTGTGGTGTTCTCCAGCTACCTCGGCAGCACCATCGAGTTCTACGATTTCATCCTCTACGCGACCGCTTCGTCACTCGTCTTCGGACCGGTGTTCTTCTCGAACCTGAGTCCGGCAGCGGCGTTGATCGCGTCCTACGCGACCTTCGCGATCGGCTACATCGCGCGCCCCCTCGGCGGCATCGTATTCGGGCATTTCGGTGACCGGATCGGCCGCAAGAAGATGCTGCTGCTGTCCATGTCGATCATGGGCGCGGCCTCGTTCCTCATCGGGCTGGTGCCCGCGATCCCGACCTGGGGCGCGGTCATGCTGATCGTGCTGCGCGCCGTCCAGGGCGTCGCGATCGGTGGGGAGTGGGGAGGGGCGGCGCTGATGTCGCTCGAGCATGCCGGCGACCGCAATCGCGGATTCGCTGCCGCCTTCACCAATGCCGGAGGCCCGACCGGTGCGGTGCTCGGCACGCTTGCGCTCGCACTGGCGGCGACGCTTCCCGAGAACGACTTCCTGTCATGGGGCTGGCGCATCCCGTTCCTGTTCTCGGCGGTGCTGCTCGCCGTCGGTCTGTTCGTCCGCGCCCGGGTCGCGGAGAGCCCGCTGTTCCGAGAGGCAATGAAGGCGGCGGCCGAGAAGAAGGACCGGGCGGCGGAGCCGATGCCTCTGCTGGCGATCCTGCGTGCCCCGCGCACCCTCGTCCTCGCCGGGCTGGTGTGCACCGCTCCGTTCGTGATCCAGGCGTTGTTCTCGACATTCGTCATCGGTTACGCGGCCGAGAACGGTGTGTCCCGGTCGGAGGGTCTGAATGCGTTCGCGATCTGCCAGTTCTTCGCGATCTTCGGCATCCTCGGCGCGGCGCGACTGTCGGACCGCTACGGGCGCAAGCCTGTCATGCTGAGCGGGTTCGTCGGCATGGTGGTGCTGGCGTGGCCGCTGTTCCAGCTCGCGTCCTCCGGCAACTTCCTGCTGGTCGTGCTGGCCTTCGTGATCAGCTGCTCGGTGCTGCAGTCGCTCACCTTCGGCCCGATGCCGGCGTTCCTGGCCGAGCAGTTCGGTACCCGGTCCCGATACACCGGGGCGTCCCTCGGCTACCAGATCGGCAGTCTCCTCGGCGCCGGGTTCACCCCCGTCATCGTCGCCTCGTTGTTCGCGAGTTCGGGAACGATCACCTCGGTCGTCGCCTACCTGGTCGCGTTGTGCGCGATGAGCGCCGTGATTCTCGCCGTCTTCGTCAGGGAGAGCAAGGACGTCGACCTGACCGCCGGCTGACGGCCCCGTGCCCGGTCCCCGCACCGCATCGTCGGTGCGGGGACGTCGGTGCGCCTACGGTGACACCATGAGCCCAGTCGATCCGGTGCCCCACTACACGCTCCGTCAGCTCGCGGCGTTCGTCGCGGTCGCCGAGTGGGGGTCGATCGCCGGTGCCGCGGACGTGCTGAGCATGTCGCAGTCGGCGGCTCACCCCCACCGGCGAAGGCGTTCTCGAACGGGCCCGGATCCTGCTGCATCAGGCGGGGGAGTTGCAGGCCGACGCGCGCGCCGAGGCGGGCGAGGTCGTCGGGCGCGTCAAGGTCGGGTGCTATCCGTCGCTGGGACCGACCGTGCTGCCCCCGCTGCTCGAGGGGTTCATCCGCACCCACCCGCGCGTGCAGCTCGATTTCCACGAGGACGACCAGACCCAGCTCACCGCCCAGCTCGAGTCCGGGGAGGTGGACGTCGCCGTGATGTACGCCCTGGATCTGCAGCCCGGGCTGGGCACGGTCGTGATCGGGCACCGCAACCCCCGGGTGCTGCTGCCCGCGGCGCATCCCCTGGCGGTGGACGGTGGGCCCATCCGGCTGCGGGACCTCGGGGACTCGCCCATGGTGTTGCTCGATTCACCGCCGAGTTCGAGCCACGGGCTCGGGGTGTGCCGTGCGGCCGGTTTCACCCCGAACGTCGTGTACCGGACCCGCAACTTCGAGACGTCCCGGGCGTTCGTCGGGCGGGGGCTGGGCTGGACGCTGCTGCTGTCGCGGCCGCGCAGCGACATCACCTACGAGGGCCTCGAGATCGCCGTCCGCAACGTCACCGACCCCGTCCCCGAGCCGGTCGACGTGGTGGTGGCCTGGAAGGACGGGGCCTTGTTGAGCCGGGCGGCCCGGGAATTTCTCACGTTCGCCACAGGGCCGATCGTCCCGTCCGACGTGCAGAAACAGCCTTACTTCGAGAGAGTCGTGGAATAACCGGGAAATTTCGCGCTTTTCACGGGGTTGTGGGGGCGTCATCGTGGTGTCGGCGGTCACGTTTCCCGCCCTCCTCGAAAGGTCCCCATCCATGACGGTTATCGACAAGCGCGACGCGTCCGGCACTGCCGCGACCGCGCGTAAGGCCGCTGTCGGAAGTTTCGTCGGCACCGCGATCGAGTGGTACGACTTCTTCATCTACGGCACCGCCGCGGCACTCGTCCTCGGTCCCCAGTTCTTCCCCGGGTCCTCCGACCTGGCCGGCACGCTCGCGGCGTTCGCGACCCTTGCTGTCGGATTCGTCGCACGCCCCATCGGCGGCGTCGTCATGGGTCACTTCGGCGACAAGGTCGGCCGCAAGTCGATGCTGGTGATCTCGCTGCTGCTGATGGGATGCGCGACCGTCGCGATCGGCCTGCTGCCGAACTACGCGGCCATCGGTGTCGCCGCCCCGATCCTGCTCGTCGCCCTGCGTTTCGTCCAGGGACTCGGCGTCGGTGGCGAGTGGGGTGGTGCGGTGCTCGTCGCCACCGAGAACGCCCCCGCGGGCAAGCGCGGCCTGTACGGCGCCGCACCCCAGATCGGGGTGCCCGCCGGTGTCCTGCTCGCCAACCTGGTCTTCCTGCCACTGTCGGTGTTCATGGACGACGCCACGTTCGACTCGTGGGGCTGGCGTGTTCCGTTCCTGCTCTCGGCCGTTCTGGTCGGTGTCGCGATGTGGATCCGTCTCGGCCTCGAGGAGAGTGCGGAGTTCCAGACGGCGAAGGACGAGACCGTCGAGACCCACGCGAAGCTGCCGATCGTCGAGGTCCTCACCAAGCACTGGAAGACCGTGCTCCTGGCCGGCGGCACGTTCATCGCCACCAACGGCATCGCCTACGCCTACATGGTCTACGTGCTCAAGTACGGCGAGAAGGAACTCGGCTTCTCGCAGACGACGATGCTGAGCCTGCTCATCGCCTCGTGCCCGGTCTGGATGGCCGGCATGGCGTTCAGCGCCTGGCGCTCCGACCTCATCGGCCGCCGCACCGTCTACATCCGCAGCTCCGCCGCACTCGTGATCGCCGCCGCCCTGTTCTTCCCGCTCATGGACACCGCGAGCCTGCCGGTCATGTTCGTGGCGATGGCCGGACTCGGCTTCACCCTCGGCTGCTGCGCCGGACCCCAGTCGGCGCTGTTCTCCGAGCTGTTCCCGCCGGCCGTGCGCTACAGCGGCGCGTCCCTGGGCTACCAGATCGGCGCGATCCTGGGCGGCGGTCTGGCCCCGATGATCGCCACCACGCTGTTCGCGAAGACCGGCACCTCGTGGTCGATCACCGGCTACTTCGTGCTGATCGCGCTGATCAGCCTCGTGAGCATTCTCGTCCTCCGCGTGCCCTCCACGCCCGCACGTCCCGCCCGTCTCGAGAAGGAAGGGATCTGACCTCGTGTCGACCTACTACCAGCCACGCAAGTACCCCGCATCCTCGTTCGCGTCGATGGAACCCACCGACGACGCGCTGCCCGTCGTCGTCGTGGGTGCCGGCCCCGTCGGCATGGCCACGGCACTCGGCCTGGCCCAGCGCGGCATCCCGGTCACCGTCATCGAGGCCGCCGATCAGGTTTCCTTCGGCAGCCGCGCGATCTGCATCTCCCGCCACAGCCTCGAGGCCGCGGCCCGTCTCGGCTTCGGCGAGGAGCTCGAGAAGATCGTGCTGCCGTGGGTCGGCGGCCGCAGCTTCTACCGCGACCAGCAGGTCCTGCAGTTCAAGATGCCGCTGCGCGATTTCGACGTGCGCCCGCCGATGATCAACGTCTCCCAGTCGGAGTACGAGCAGATCGTCGTCGACACCATCGAGCAGAACCCGCTGATCACCCTGTACTGGTCGGCGAGCATCGCCGGCATCCTGCGCGGCGAGGACGAGGTCACCCTCGAGGTCGACACCGCCGACGGCAAGCGCCACCTGCGCGCCCGCTGGGTCGTCGCCGCGGACGGTGGACGCAGCCGCATGCGTGAACTCGCCGGGTTGCGTCTCGAGGGCACCAACTACGAGGGCCGCTACGTCATCGCGGACATCCACTGGGAGTCCGAGCTGCCCGCCGAGCGCATGGTCTGGTTCGACCCGCCGAGCAACCCCGGCTCGACGATCATCATGCACAAGCAGCCCAAGAACATCTGGCGCATCGACTACCAGCTCGACCCGTCCGAGGACGCCGAGATCGAGACCCAGGAAGACGCGATCCGGGCGCGGATCACCAAGCACCTGGACTGGCTGCAGAACGACCTGCCGTGGACGCTCGAGTGGCACGGGTTCTACAACGCCCGTGCGCTGGCCCTGCGCGACTTCACCCACGACCGCATCCTCTTCGCCGGCGACGCCGCGCACCTCGTGCCGATCTTCGGCGTGCGCGGGCTCAACTCCGGCATGGAGGACGCCGAAACCCTCGCCTGGCAGCTCGCCGCCGTGATCCACGGCAACGCCGAGCCGGCACTGCTCCGGGCGTACTCGGCCGAGCGGCACCACGCCTGGGAACAGAACGTCGCGAACGCCGGCAAGTCCACGCTCATCATGTCGCCCGGCAGTCACGGCTACCGCACGACCCGCGATGCCGTGCTGGCCCTCGCGGTGCACCGTCCCGAGTTCGGGCACCTCATCAACCCGCGGCAGTCCAGCGCGACGCACGCGCGGCTGTCCCCGCTGACCTGGCCCGTCGCCGCGGGCGTCACCGGTGTGCTGCCGGGCGACCCGGTGGACGACCGGAAGGTGCGCGTCGTCACCGCGACCGGCACGGAGGACTCGTCGCTGAACGTGGTTCGCGGTACCGGTTTCGCGGTGCTCGGTGTCGGCCTCGACGCCGACGGCAGCTCGGCCCTGGTGGCCGCAGCGGCCGAGCTCGGTGCGGCACTGTCCCCGGAGAGCGTGCGGGCCGTCCTCGTCGGCGGTGCGGTCGAGACCGCCCCGGCCGAGGCGACGGTGCTCGACGCACCGGATCTGATCGAGGCTCTCGGCGCGACCGCCGGTGAGGCGTTCGTGATCCGCCCCGACGGACTGCTGCTCTGCCGCGTCCCGGTGGCCGAGCTGTCCGGTGTCGCCGCCGCCCTGCGTTCCGGCACCGCCCCCGACGGTCCGGCCGTTCCGGCACGTCCCGCCGAGGCCGTCACCGAGGACGAGGCGCGCCGCGAGAACGTGTGGCTGGGCCTGTCCGCCGCGATCGACCAGGCCGACGAGTCCGACCGCGAAGGCTTCCTCGCCCGGCTCGCCCTGGTGCTCGGTTCGCAGGTCGGACGCCGCGAGTTCGAGGAGGCCGTGGCTGCTGCGGCGGACACCTCCCCGGTCCGGGTCGCGGAGCTCACCCCGCAGGCC
>NZ_JADZGH010000167.1:0-4231 GCF_015865005.1 Rhodococcus sp. CX | reverse complement strand
CCGAATGCCGCACCGGCCGCGCCGGTGCGGCATTCGGCTTCCAGGGATTTCCAGTGCTTTCGGGACCGTCTCAGGGGTCGAGAAAGTCCAGCACGTCGCCGGGCAGCTGCCTGATGCGCACGACACCCACGTGCCCGACCCCGGGGTAAAGCGCCAGCTGTCCGTTCGCGACGCCGTCCGCGGTCTTCGCGAAGAGATCCGGGCTGTAGAAGCCGTCGCGGTCGCCGCCGACGACCAGCACCGGGCACCGGATGTCGGCGAGCCGGTCCGACAGGTCGAAGCGGTCCTCGGCATCGATGACGATCAGCATGTCGTCGTAACTGTGTCCGTCGTGCCCGCGCCCGCGCATGGCGGGTTCGAGCAGCCAGCCGGCGATCCACAGCAGACGTCGCGACCAGCCGTGCGCGGCGGTCGCGGCGGCGAGCCCGGCCATCGCGCGGCGTGGACGACCCGCCCGTACCTCCGCGGCCGCATCCCGCTGGACCCGACGCCCGGGGCCGAGCCGATGTGCCGAGGAGATCAGGACGAGCCGGCGCACCACGTCCGGGTGGTCCGCGGCGAGCTGGAGCGCGATGCTCCCACCGGTGGAGGTGCCCATCACGTCGACGGGCACGTCGAACCTGGCACGTAGCGCGGTGGCGTAGGCACGAGCCAGGTCCGCGATCGTGGTGCCCGCGGCCAGGCCCGTCGGCCGGTTGACCCACCACACCTCCCGGTGTGCGGCGTACGGAGCCATCGCACCGAGCTGCGCCTTGCGGTCGAATCCCTCCGGCGCCCGATGATCAGAGCTCAGGCCCGGTAACAGCACCAACGGCGCACCCGACCCGAGCCGCATGCAGGCCATGCCCGAATCCCAGGTCTCATCGGATGCCTCCATCGGCCGTGCCCCCGTCGCCGTGTGTGCGGTCGCGAACTACGGGGGAATCTAGCGCCGGTGGCGCTACCGCGATCGCGGGTTCACGAATTCGTGCCGAGAGCGTCGAGGAACGCGGAGATCGGTGTCAGACCGTTGTTGAACTCGATGGTGCGGTGCACCGTCGCGGGACGGTCGAGCACCGCGGCGGCGACCGCTGCGACGTCGGCCCGGCTCACCGTGCCCCCGGCCGCGGCCGAACCCGTGTCGATCAGCCCGGTCGGCGGATCGGACGTCAGCGACCCCGGACCCAGGATGGTCCAGTCCAGGTCGGTGCCACGCAGATGGGCGTCGGCGGCCGCCTTCGCCTCCGCGTACGGGAAGAAGCTGTTGTCCTCGGCGACGCCGTGGTCCGGTCCGGCCCCGAAATAGGACACCATCACGTAGCGCCGCACACCCGCCTGCTGCGCCGCGGTCATCGAGGCGATCGCGGCATCGCGGTCCACCGCGTAGGTGCGCGCCGGGTTGCCGCCGCCCGCGCCCGCAGACCACACCACCGCATCGTGACCGCGCAGCAGATCGGCGAGCGCCGTGACGTCGAGGTGCTCCACGTCGGCGACCAGCGGGTTGCCGCCGGCTGCGCGTACATCGTCGGCGTGGTCGGGATTGCGGATGAGAGCAGTGGTCTCGTGCCCCGCCTCGGCCAGGAGCCGTTCGAGGTGCAGGGCCACCTTCCCGTGTCCGCCGACGATTGCGATGCGTGCCATGCCTATTCCTCCGGGACGTTCGAACCGAGCAGGGTGATCATCATCAGATTGTGGATGCGCGGTGCTTCCTGCTGTGCGGCGGCGGGCCCGAGGAACACGCCGAGATCGGACACCAGGTTGAGCGCCCCGTACATCAGGAACCGTGATTCGACGACGGACAGACCCGGGCGGACTTCGCGGAGGAGGGCCGCCCACTGCTCGATGTTCGAGCGTTGCCGCAGCCGCAGGTCCGCGCGGGGGCCGGGTGCGACGTGGACCAGCTCCGCAAAGTACACGGACATCAGCTCTCGTTGCGAGAACGACAGTTCCACGTACACCGCGGTCAGTGCCCGCACCGCGTCGACCGGATCGGAGGCGGTGCGAAGCTTCTCGGCGACCGCCGCTTCGAGCCCGTCGATGGCCCGGTAGAACGCGGCCGCGAGAATGTCGGCCTTCGACGGGTAGTAGCGGTAGACCCCGGACGCCGGCAGGCCGACCGCGGCGGCGATCTCCTCGACCCCGATCTCGGCGTACCCCCGATCGTGGAAGAGATGGACCGAGGCCCGCAGCAGATCCTCACGCATGTTGCTCACCGCGGCCGGCTCGGGGACGGCCGCGGGAACGGTCACGCTCGTGCCGGACGAGCCGGCGTCGCATTCGGCGATCGCGGTGCATGCGCCGAGCAGGAGTTGCTCGGTGCGTCGCGGGGAGAGCACGAGGCTGTGCGCAGTGATGCTCCCGATCACACTGAGCATCGCGGCGACGGTGACGAAGGCGTCCCGGTCGGACAGCTCCGGCCGGATCCGCATGACGCATTCGCGGATGACGCGGTTCACCTCCCACGATCGCGTGCGGATGGGCAGCCGGTCCTCCTTCTGCAGGTACCGGCGTTTCCACCGGTAGATGCCCGCGGTGCGGCGATGCGTGATCGTGGTGCCGATGATCGCGGACAGATGTGCGCGGAGCTGATCGTAGGCGCTGCCCGGGAGCGGATCCGACGATTGCTCGAGTGCGGCTTCGAGTGCGTCGAGGAGGATCAGGGCCGAGTTGAGGAAGAGCGCGTACTTTCCCGGAAAGTGGCGATAGAGAGCGGATTTGGTGATTCCCACTTCGGCGGCGATGTCCTCGACGCTCACCCCGTGGTAGCCGCGCTCGGCGAAGGCGATCGCGGCAGCGGTCGCAATCCGGTCGCGACGGTCCTTCGGCCGCGACCGGCGCTCGACCCGGGGGGAGGAAGTCTTGCTGACCACGCGCACCTGCCTCTGTTCGCTCGGTTTGCCCTGTCGGTGTTGCCCGGATGACGCTCGCTGGGGTGTGTCGCTCCGTGAGAGCATATGCCAATTCCACGATTGCGAATCGCTGTCCACATATATTCGGCCTCGCCCCGTTCCCGTTACAGGGTCTTTCGGCCTGCACTGCTGTGAGCAGGAATTACTCGCGAAGAGGGATGCCCGACCAACGAACAACTCCTGCGGAATGATTGTTCACAAAAGTGGAAGTTCTGCGGCTGGGTGGTGATAGCCTCCTCCGCGTCCGTCGCATCCGGATCTGCAACGGATGCACATCCGAGGGGGTAGGGCATGGATGCGCTGCAGGGGACACCCGGCGTCCCGACCTACTGTCCGCCCATCGTTCAGGAGTCCGATCGGTGCTCGATGTCGCACGCAAAGTCCTGTCCTACGAGATGTCCGTCGCCGAGTTCATCGGTCTCGTCGTCCTGGTCGCCATTCCCTACGGCCTGATCGGTGTCGTCTGGACGCTCACCCACACCTCGCATCTCTCCGACATGGAGGGTGTCGACCTGGTGATCTCGTTCCTCGGTTCCATCGTCTGCTGGCCGGTGCTGACGTTCTCGAACGTGTGCATGACCTAGTCGCCTGTGCGACGGGCTGCCTGCGCGGTGCGGCGGGCAGTATCGGCGTTCTCCTAACCGTCCGATCGGTGCATCGTAGTCAACGTCCGCCGCTCGGCGAAAAGCGCTGACGGAAAACAGATATTCCCAGGTTGTGAGCGGTGCGGTACGTCTTGGCTTCCATGGGCACACCCGCTCCGTCTGATGAGAATCGCGGTTCACTTAGATCTTGCCCGGCGTCGGTGGGTGTGTCACACTTCACCCTGAATCGACGTCTGCTTCCGTACCCGATCGACGGAGCCACCCCTGTGTGAAAACCGAAGGGATGCAGTAGATGACCTATGAATTGCCGGCTCCTCGTGGGCCGGTTCGCGACGTCGCGACCGAGGGGGGTTTCCTCATCGGATTCGCCGTGCAGTCGCTGGTCGTTCTCGCCGTCGCCGTGCTGCGACGCCGGCTGTCGCTGTACGAGACGGTGACCCAGACGCTCTTCATCGGGCGCGTGTGCACGGGACCGTCGCTGCTGCTGATGATTCCGGTCGGCGTGTTCATCGCAGTGTCGGTCGGCGAACTCGCCGGCCGGATCGGTGCCGGTGGCTACTCCGGCGCCGTCGTCGCCTTCATCATCGTCGGCCAGGCCTCCGCCCTCGTGTGCGCGCTCATGCTCGCCGGTGTGGCGGGCTCGGCGATCTGCACCGATCTCGGCTCGCGCAAGATCCGCGAGGAGATCGACGCGATGGAGGTCATGGGTCTCGACGTCCTCGAGCGCCTCGTCGCGCC